>CAZGZM010000170.1:0-5420 GCA_964529955.1 uncultured Thermotogaceae bacterium | reverse complement strand
ACAGTTTGAGTGAATCCTTCAAAAAAATGTATGATGCTCTGCAGGAAAATTTGATAATTAGAGAAAATGAAAAATGGATTCAGCAGAAGCAGATAGAACTTAACAGTGAAACGAGTTCCATTGAGAATATGAAAATTTTAAGTAAGAAGATAATAACCCTGGTTACTAAATATCTCAACGGGCAAGTAGGAGCATTATATTTTTATGAGAAATATGAAAAAAAAGATTATAGATATTACGCTGGCTACGGAGTAAATAACGATTCGAATTTTGTTCAGAAATTTAAGGAGGGAGAAGGCTTAGCAGGAGAATCTGTTTTAGATAAAAACATTAAATATTTAAAGGATATTCCAGAAGATTTCCTGAAAGTAAATACTATAACAGGATCTACAAAGGTAAAATCTCTACTTATTATTCCCTGTGTTTATGAGGATGAAGTAAAGGCAATAATTGAAGTGGGTTCTCTCTATAATTTCTCCTCGCTTCAGATAGATCTTATTAAAAGAATAAGCACAAGCATTGCGGTGGTATTGACCGGAATAATGAATTTAACCAGAACAAAGAATTTATTGGATAAGGTGGAAAAGCAGGCTGAAGAACTTCAGGCTCAGCAAGAGGAACTAAGGGTTTCAAATGAAGAACTGGAACAGCAGACTGAAACTTTGAAAAGATCTGAAGAAACTTTACAGAGCCAGAGAGAGGAACTAGAGGTTAATAATGAAGAACTGGAAGAGAAATCAGAGTTGCTTGAAAGGCAGAAAAAGGAACTTGAAATCAATAATCGGAGACTTATAGAAATCCAGGAAGAATTGAAAAAGAGTAATACCTACAAATCTCAGTTTCTTGCGAATATGTCCCATGAACTGAGAACACCTCTTAACAGCATTATGATGCTTTCGGACTTGTTGAAAAGTAATTCTGAAAAACATCTCACTAATAAAGAAGTTGAATATGCAAAGATCATAAACTCATCAGGAAAAGATCTCATAAATCTCATAGATGATATCCTTGATATTTCAAAGCTAGAAGCTAAGGGAATGGAAGTATATTACGAAGATATTGAAATAAAGGATTTGAACAAGAGTATGAGAAATCTTTTCTTTAAGCAGTATGAAAAGAAGGGTATTGAACTAAATATTGTAGTAGATGAGGGAACACCAAATATGATTATAGGGGACTTGAAGAAATTAAAACAGATTTTATCTAATCTTTTGTCGAACTCTTTGAAATTTACGGAAAAGGGTGAAGTTATTCTCAGGATTTTCAGAGATATGGATAATATTGTATTTCAGGTAAAGGATACAGGTATAGGGATTTCCAGGGAGAGACAGAAGGATATATTTGAATCATTCAAGCAAGAGGATGGTTCAATTGAGAGAAATTACAGTGGAACTGGTCTGGGACTAGCCATTTCTAGAGAACTAGCAAATCTTATGGAGGGTGATTTAACCCTTGTTAGCGAAAAGGATAAAGGAAGTGTTTTTTCATTAATACTTCCATGATAAAATTTGGAAAAAGAAAGTAAGTCAAAGGATATTAAAAACACAAAAATAGAAATTATTGATGAAACTGATAATAAGAAAACTGAAAGTACAATATATTCGAAGGAAGAAATTCCGGATTACGTGGACGATGACAGAATGAATGTTAAAGATGGGGATAAGACAATTTTAATAATTGATGATGATCCTGTTTTTATAAAAAGTGTAAAGGAACTCATCAACGAAAAGGGTTTCAAGTTGTTTGCTGCAAGAACTGGTGAACACGGTTTGTTTATCGCAGATTATTATAACCCCACAGCCATTATTCTGGATATCAAGCTTCCAACAATTGATGGTTATGAGGTAATGGAAAGATTGAAGGGGAACAAAAAAACTTCTGAAATACCTGTTTTCTTAATTAGCTCTTATGAAGAAGAAAGGCAAAAGAGTAAAGAGGCAGCAAGTTTTATTAGAAAACCTCTAGATATCAAAAAGGTCAATAATCTTATAAGTAAGATTGATAAATTGAGTAAAAGAGTATTTAATAAAGTTCTTATATTAGGTGAGGATGAGAAGCAAAAATCAAATATCAAGGATTATTTAAAAGATTTGAAAAACGATATAGAAGTTCATGAGTGTGATCTATGCTCTTCATGTTCAGTGGCACTTGAAAATATGATAGAACAAAAATATGATTGTTTAATTATTGATCTTGAACTGAAGGATTGTGATGTAAAGGAACTTATTAGGTCAATAAGGAAGAATGAGAAAATTTCTTTCCTTCCAATAATTATTTATACATCCGCTGATATAAATGAAGAAGAAGAGAATGAATTGAGAAAGGATGTTCAGGAAATAATAATCATTGGCGAGGAGTCAAAGAAGAGGCTCCTGGACGAAATAAATCATTTTTTACTTGATATTAAGCTTCATTACGATAAGGGTGAAACTAAAAATTATGATAAAGATGATTCCTTCAAGGACAAAACGATTCTTCTTGTTGATGATGATATGAGAAATGTATTTACTCTTATGAGTGTTTTAGAATCAAAGGAAATAGATATATTAATAGCTAACAATGGTTTAAAAGCTATTGAAAAATTGGAGGAGAATGAAAATATTGATCTTGTGGTAATGGATATAATGATGCCTGTTATGAACGGATATGAAGCTATACGAGAAATAAGGAAAATTAAGAAATTCGAAAATTTACCAATTATTGCCCTTACAGCAAAGGCTATGAAAGGGGACAGAGAAAAATGTATCGAATCTGGTGCAAACGATTATCTCCAGAAACCTCTCGATGTGGATAAACTGTTTTCTATTTTAAGGGTGTGGCTTTATAAATGATGAATGAAAAGGTTAATAAAACAATAGAAGAAGCCGAAATTCAAGATATTGAAATCGAATCTTTTCTGAGATCAATTTATTCCAAATACGGTTATGATTTCAAAGATTATTCAAGAGCTTTTCTGAAAAGAAGATTGAGCAGATGCTGTGCAGTGTTCAGAGTAGAAAATATATCAAATTTACAGGCCATTGTTTTAAGGGATAAAGAAATATTCCACAAAGTAGTAAGTGAGTTTTCCATTAATGTTACTGAAATGTTCAGATTTCCATCTTTCTTTAAAAGGGTAAGAGAAGAAATAATTCCAATTTTAAAGACATACCCAAGTGTGAAAATCTGGCATCCGGGATGTGCTTCGGGAGAAGAAGTGTATTCATTAGCTATTGTGCTTAAAGAAGAGGGGATACTTGATAAAACAATTATTTATGCAACAGATATTGACAAAGAGATTCTCAGGAAAGCTAAATATGGGATCTATCATATAGAGCAAATAAAGGAATATACAAGAAATTATCAACTCTCAGGTGGAAAGAATAGTTTTACAGATTATTACAAGGCTAGAAAAAGTTCAGTAATAATAAATGAAGATCTTAAGAAGAGGATTTTTTTTGAAGAACATAACCTTGTAACAGATTTTGCTTTTGGAGAAATGAACATGATAATGTGCAGAAATGTTTTGATTTATTTTAATAGAAATCTTCAAAACAGAGTGATAGAACTGTTTATAAATAGTTTGACAAGGAATGGCATTTTGGGTTTGGGATCTAAAGAAAGTCTTATAAATAGCAAATTCGTGGATTCATTCGAAAGAATGTTTCCCGATCAGAAAATTTACAGGAGAATAAAATGAAAGAGTACAGAGTGATTGTCATAGGTGGTTCTGCTGGATCGAATGATTCTCTTGATTACCTTTTCAGGAATTTAAAAAAATGTTATGATTTACCTGTAATAATAGTTCAACATATGAAAGGTGATATAGGAGAACTGTATTATAAAATTATGAACGAAAACTCTTTTTTAAGAATCAAAGAAGCAGAGGAAAAGGAGAAAATAAAGCGAGGAGTAATTTATTTCGCTCCGGGAGACTTTCATTTACTTGTTGAAAATGATGAAACCTTTACATTAACATTGGAGGAGAGAGAAAATTATTCAAGGCCATCAATAGATTCTCTTTTTATGAGCGCTGCAGATGTTTATAAAGATGAATTAATTGCTGTGTTACTTTCAGGAGCAAGCGAAGATGGAACAAAGGGAATGAAAAGAGTAAAGGATTTTGGTGGTTTAACTGTTGTGCAAGATCCAGAAACTGCTCAGTACCCTTATATGCCAAAATCCGCTATTAAAAATGTTAATGTTGACAGAATACTATCTATAGAACAGATTAAAGACTTGATGGATAAACAGAGGTGTGACTAAAATGACAGAAATAGAATACAAAAAGAAAATTAAAGTTGTTAATGTCCTAATTGTTGATGACAGTAGCTATAATTTGTATGCTCTTGAAGAGATACTCTCATCAAATGGAATTAATATTTTAAAGGCAAGTTCCGGGAATGAAGCTTTAAATCTTATGCTTGAGAAGGATATTGCAATAGTTTTGCTGGATGTTCAGATGCCTGATATGAATGGATTCGAAGTTGCTGAAATAATGAGAAGCTATGAAAAAACCAGAAATATTCCAATCATTTTCATTACTGGAATAAATAAAGAAGAGGATTACATATTCAGGGGATATGAATGTGGGGCGGTAGATTATATTTATAAACCTATAAAAAATGAGATTCTGAAATCAAAGGTTAAAGTGTTCATCAACCTCCATAATCAAAGGCAAGTAATTACTAATCAAAATTTTATGCTTAAGGATCAAATTGATGAATTGAACAAAACAAAAAAGAAGCTCGAAGAAGCAAATGAAAGACTCTGGGAAATGGCTAATCTGGATGGATTGACTATGATTCCAAATCGCAGGAGTTTTGACATTAAACTTTCAGAGGAATTTAAAAGAATGAAAAGAGATAGAAAACCGTTGTCTCTTATGATGATAGACATAGATTATTTTAAAAAATATAACGACCATTATGGACACATCAAAGGCGATGATGTGCTTAAAGATGTTGCAAACATGCTTGATAAAGCTGTTAAAAGACCAGGAGATTTTGTTGCCAGGTATGGCGGTGAAGAATTTGTAGTTTTGCTTCCAGATACTATTTTAGAAGGTGCGAAGTTTTTATCTATAAGAATTATGCAGGAACTCCAGGCAATGAAAATAGAACATAACAAATCCGAAATGTCAAAGTACTTAACTGTTAGTATAGGTATTTCTGTTTTAGGATCTGATGATAGAAAAACCACTCCCCAGCAGTTGGTAAACAAGGCTGATATAGCTCTATACATTGCAAAAAATAAAGGAAGAAACAGAATAGAGGTACATGAGGATTCGAAAATATAGATTGAGAATGATAAGGAATTTGTAATTTGTCAATTGTCTTTAATAAATTAGATTAAATGGGATTTTATAAAAACTATAACTATTTCGGGTTTAGTGAATAATTATTTATATCAATTTAAACTTAATAATTAAAATTTGATTT
>CAZGZM010000169.1:0-5458 GCA_964529955.1 uncultured Thermotogaceae bacterium | reverse complement strand
CCTTTACATAGATTAACCTATAAACCTGTAAAAAAAATGATAAAATTTGATGTTATGAAAAAATGGATAAGAAGTAATTTAGTTCGACAAGAAAGATTAATAAAACTTGGAATTTTTTAGGAGTGCAGGCGTATATGAATAGTGAAAGAAAATTTTATGAATTGGTTAGTACAATGAAAACTCTTAGAGGAGTGAATGGTTGTGAATGGGATAAAGAACAAACTCATAAATCTTTACGACCTTATCTTATAGAAGAATCATATGAAGTAATAAAAGCGATTGATGACAATGATGTAAATGAGCTAAAAAATGAGCTTGGTGATATTTTGCTCCAGGTTATATTTCATGCTCAAATTGCCGAAGATTCTGAGGAGTTTAACATTGAAGATGTAATAAATCACCTCAACGAAAAACTCATAAGGAGACATCCGCATGTTTTTTCTGATGAGAAGGGTTATTCATATAAAAGATGGGAAGAGATAAAAGCAAAGGAAAAGGGGAAAAAGAAAAATTTTTCTGTTCTTGGTGAAATAAATAACTCATTACCAGCTTTAAGTCTTGCAAGAAGAGTCCAGGAAAATGCTTCAACTGTAGGTTTTGACTGGGATAAAGTTGAAGATGTAAAACAGAAGGTTATAGAGGAAATTGATGAACTGAAAGCTGAATTAATAAACAGTAATAACGAAAAAACTGATGAGGAATTCGGAGATTTATTATTTTCGATAGTAAATTACTCAAGATTTATGAATATTGATCCTGAAATTTCTTTAAAAAACGCGACCATAAAATTTATGAACCGTTTTAAGATAATGGAAGGTCTTATAGATGATGATGGAAAAAATATAGAAAATCTTAATGTAAAAGAACTAGATAATTATTGGAAAAGGGTTAAGGAGGTCTCAAAATGAAAAAAATATTTATTCTAATAATGGTATTAATAACGATATCCTTCGTTTTCGGTGCAAATGAAGATATTTTTGATTATGAAAAAACAACTGTGGTTGCAACTGTTAACGAACAGGAAATCACTTCCGATGAACTGTTGGGACTAGTTTTACCAAATTTTGTAAAAATATCTCAAAGTATTTCAGAAATTGATCCAATTTTTTCTGAAATAATTCAAACATCTAATGAAGGAAAAGAATTGCTCAGAAAGTATGAAACAAAAATATTGAATGATTATATTGAGAAAATTTTAATGATCCAATATGGTAAAGATCTAGGTTTATCATTAAATAAAGCAGAAATAAAGGAAAGAGTTAATGAATCTATTACTAAAACAATAAATGAAGCAGGAATTTCTATGGAAGATGCTGAGCTTTATTACATTCTTAAGGGATATATTGGTGGACTTGATATGTATATGGATGTAATAACTAATAGGCTTTTATACGAAGATATGGAAAGTTCAATAAAAAGTGCTATTACTAATGTAGCTTCTGTAACTGAAGAAGAAGCAAATGAATATTATAAAACTAATATAAATGCTTATACCACTGGGTCAGATACAACAGTTTTAAAGCTAGTTCAATTTGATTCATTTGCTGAGGCTTATAGTTCATGGAAGTCGATAAGTAATGAAGCAACGCCCCTTGATATTATGGAAGAAATGGATAATTTTTCAACAAATGAATTAACTCGGGAACAATTAGACAAAAAAAATCCCGACCTTTATCAAAAAATCAAAGAATTACAAAAGGGTTTGATCCAATCCGTTATTTCATATGATAATAAATTTGCAATAATATACATTCAAGATTTTATTCCTGCAGGTGTAAATGACTTCGAAAATTCAAAAACAGAAATCATTGATCAACTACTTAATGAGAAAAGAGATTTACTCTGGAACGCATGGTATGATACTTACTTTGTTCCATTTAAAGAAAATTCAAAAATTTATATTAACCTGGGAGATGAGTAATAATGAGTGAAAAAATTACAAAGGATACTGTTATAGAAGCACTAAAAAAAGTATATGATCTAGAAATAGGTTTCGATATATATAATTTAGGTATGATTTACGGAGTTGAAGTAGATGATAAAAATAATATAGAAATTATTATGACTCTTACAACTCCAGCTTGCCCAATGAGTAATTTTTTAACGGGAAATGCTAAAAAAGCTGTTGAAGAAATTGAAGGGGTAGGAGAAGTTAAAGTAAATCTTGTTTTTGATCCGCCTTGGACTCCAAAACTTATAAGTGATGAGGTAAAAAAAGCTTTAGGTTTATGACCTACTTTTCTTTGCTAAAAAAAACAGAAGAGGATTTAAAAAAATCGGGGGTTGATAGCCCCTATTTTTCTTCAAAAATCCTTATTGAACATTTTTTTAATATTCCTCAGTATAAAATATTTCTAGAAATCCCTATAAATCAGGGCAGAGAAATAATTAGTGCCTTTATTAACGCTATAGAAAAAATTAAAAATGGATACCCGATTGATTACGTATTGGGATATAAATATTTTTTTGATCTGAAGCTTTCTATCGACGAAAATACTCTAATACCAAGACCCGAAACTGAGGGTTTAGTTAATATAATAATTGAAGAGAATCTAACCTACGATGGAAATTTTGCAGATATAGGAACAGGAAGCGGTGCAATAGCAATTAAACTAGCTAAATCCTTCCCATTTTCAGAGATATACGCATCAGATATTGATTTAAAAACACTGAAAAAAGCAGAGGAAAATTCAAAAAAATTAAATATAAAAAACATAAAATTTTCTCAAGGAAGGAATTACAATCCAATCGAGAAAGTAATTAACAATATAGGGATAATTGTTTCAAATCCGCCCTATATAAAAACCGAATTAATCAATACATTAGATGCAAAAGTAAAGAATTACGAGCCCTTAAAAGCACTTGACGGTGGTAAAAATGGAACTGAAATAATTGAAAATCTTATTAATAAATTACCAATTAAAACCAAACTTTATCTTGAAATAGCAGATTATAATGTACCGGAAATAAAAAAACTTTGTTTTAAAAAAGATATTTCAGTAAGATTTGAGCAAGATATATTTAAAAAAATTAGATATGCGATTATTAATGAAGAAAATCAATAACTCTCATGGAAAATTCTGATAAATTAACTTTATAAAAATAATCAGCAATAAAATCCAATTCTGTAGGTGTCCTGTTAATAATGATTATTTTTGCACCGTTATTTTTGGCTACTAAAGGCAATTGAGCTGCGGGATATACAGAAAGAGAAGTTCCAATAACAATGAATAATTCAGATTTTATAGTCATTTCTTCAGATTTTTTAAGCATCTCATAAGGAAGAGCTTCCCCAAAAAAAACAACATCAGGCTTAATTATTCCTCCGCAATCACAGATCGGTTTATCTGCTCTTTCAAGCAAAGAGACAATATCTTTTAATGAAAATTTTCTGTGGCAACCAACACAACTGAATTCATTGGAATTTCCATGAATTTCATATACATTTTTAGATCCAGCCTTTTTATGTAATCCATCAATGTTTTGGGTAGAAATACCATGAATATAACCTTCATATTCTAACAACGCAAGCATTTTATGAGTTTCACTAGGTTCCATTTCACCCATTGAATGAATATGCTTCATAGCAACAGAATAATACCTTTTAGGATCTCTAAAGAAGGAAGAAAGATCGAATATATCTGAAGGTACTTTCGAATAAAGACCGTTAGGACTTCTAAAATCAGGGATACCACTATCTGTAGATACTCCTGCGCCTGTAAGCACTCCAGTGAAGGATGATGTTTTTAGTAGGGAAATAAATTTTTCTATTTCGTTGTCCATTATTCTACTGTATATTTGACCTCTGGAAAAGTAATTTGTCCAACATTTGTCCAGATGAATGTATATTTATTCGGATTAGAAGTAGGCTCTGGATTAACTGATATAACTTCTGAATTTTCTGGAATAATTATTGTTAATGAAGAATCACCCTCTAGATCAAGTTTTGTATCATTTAAGGAAGTACTTATAATATTTCCATCAATGGATGCAAATCCCGAAACCACAGATCTTTCTTCAACTCTAATCGTATCATTTCCTGTAATCACAGCATCAGATTGAAATTCTTCAACAACAATGACTCTTTCAAGTTTATCACCAAAGGAATCCAAAGATTCTTGAAAGTCTGCAATCTTTTCCTGATTATTTCTATCAAATTGCTCTAAAAAATCTTCCATCTGATTGGGTTTCAGGAATAATATCTCCATATCACTTTCCATATGAACTTTTCCTTCTGAATCGTAAGTATAAATACTATTGTATGAAATAGTTTCAATTTTAAGTTGATTATTATATGTCATAAACATATTAATCGCTGTGAAGGCTACCATTGCTATTATAACTATTATCAATATCCTATTAAACTTCATTTACGTCCTCCTGAAATAGTATAATTTTCTTATAATATCTTATCATAAAAAGAAAGATTTTAATTTTTTATAAGAAAACACCCTTGAAAAATACTTTTAAAAGCCAATATTATGATAAAATAGTTATGATTTAGTTTTTAGGGGGATGTTAATGAGAATTTTAAGCGGTACAAGGTCGACCGGGTTACTTCATTTAGGTCATTTAATCAATCTTGAAAATTGGAAAAATCTTCAGGATAAGGGTAATGAATGCTACTACTTCGTAGCAGACTGGCACGCTCTTACTTCACATATTGACCAAACTAAAATGTATAGGGAATGGACAGTAGAAATAATAAAATCCTATCTTGCAGTGGGATTGGATCCTGATATTTCCTGTTTGTTCGTTCAATCTGCGATAAAAGAACATGCTGAGCTGGTGCTTTTGTTTTCAATGTTATCTCCGGTTTCAAGACTCGAAAGAGTACCCACTTATAAAGAACAAAAAGAAAATATAAAGGACAGAGATTTATCTAGCGCAGGTTTTCTTATTTATCCAGTTCTCCAAGCTGCAGATATTCTTATGTATAAACCAGAAGGGGTTCCTGTAGGAGAAGATCAAGTATATCATGTTGAATTAACAAGAGAAATTGCCAGGAAATTTAATAATACTTTTTCAGAGGTATTTCCTGAGCCTAAACCTCTGTTATCAAGAATGCCAAAATTACCTGGTACTGATGGAAGAAAAATGTCGAAAAGTTACAATAACTTTATTCTTATAAAATCAGACGAAAAGTCTCTCTGGAAAAGTTTAGCTCCGATGAAAACAGATCCTGCAAGAAAAAGAAGAACTGATCCGGGAGATCCCGAAAAGTGTCCTGTTTGGGATTACCACAAGGCCTTTAATAATAATCAGAATGAACTGCAATGGGTAATCAACGGCTGTAAAACCGCTGAAATAGGTTGTATTGATTGTAAAAAATGCCTATTTAAACATTTAAAGGATAGGCTTGAACCTATATGGGAAAAATTTGAATATTATGATAAAAATGAAAGTGAATTGATGGATATTATCAATTCAGGGAATAAGAAAGCAAAAATTTTTGCTT
>CAZGZM010000168.1:0-5487 GCA_964529955.1 uncultured Thermotogaceae bacterium | reverse complement strand
AGTGAAAAAGTTAAACAACTATCGCTTTATGTAAAAAATTTAATGGAGGAATACTCATGATAAAAAATTTAATTTGGGATTTTGATGGAACGATATGCAATACTTACCCCTCAATGGTTAGCGGAATAAAGAAAGCTTTGAATAAATTGGGATTCGATGCTGATGAAGAAGAAATACTTTCAAAGGCTAAAATAATGTTTGAAGTTGCCTTTGATTATTATTCAGAAAAATTTGATTTAGGTGATAACTTATACAGTGTTTTTGTAGAAATTAAGAAATATCCCCAAGACAGACCTCCCTACGAATATGTAATAGACACCTGTAAATTGGTAAATTCCAAAGGTGGAAATAATATAATAATAACCCATAGAGCAAAAGCTTCAACACATGAAATATTAGAATATTACAATATGGTAGACTTATTTCTTGAAATAGTAACAGCAGATAATAATTTCAGAAGAAAACCCGACTCTCATGCCTTTGACTATATAGTGGACAAATATAAATTAAATAAAGAAGAAACTCTTGGAATTGGAGACAGAGATCTTGATATACTCGCAGCAAAAAGAGCAGGGATATTAACATGCTATTTCGACGAACTAGGAAAAATTATTCCTACAACTCCAGATATACATATAAAAGACTTTAAAGATTTGTATGAAATGATCAAAGGATAGTGATTGGTGTTAAGTGTTTGGTGATTAGAGAACAGTAAGTAGTGCGGACGGCCCCAAATATTAAAAACCGCTAGAGAAGCAATGGGAAAAAATAGGCAACCGATTGTGGTGAAAGTATTTTTTTAGAAATTCCTCTCCTCAGCTGTAAGAAATCTTGAAATTATCTTGGACCATGCTAATTTCAAGACAGATTTCTAAGTTTAATAATCACAAAGTAAAATGATTCTTATTAGGATGTGGCTGCGAAACATACAGAGGAGAGTGTTTTTCTTTGCACTGGGAGTAGATACATAAAGACTATAGAAGCGTAAAGGTTATAAGAGATAAACAAAAAGTTATTTAAAACGTAATTTATTCACCCCCATTGTTTCTTTCTTCTAAATTCCCCCAGGTGGGAGAATTTAGAACCTTAAGCTCTTAATCAAAACTGCCAATATACTGAGCAGCTAAACTGATATCATCATTATGTAACCATCTTCGTGTTATTCTCCACACCCAGTATCTTAGATACTATATTCAGTCTTTTCGTTACATCATTAGCATCATTCAATGAGTATATTATTTTTCATTATTTTCAAATTCAAATCCTTCCTCAAAGGCATTAAGACATGCCTGTGTAACTTTTTCATCGAAGAGTATTCCGGAATTTTCTTTTATATATTCTAAGACTTTCTCTTTTTCTATTGCTGGTCTGTATGGTCTGTGAGAAGTCATTGCATCATATACATCAGAGATGCAAAGAATTTTAGCTTGGATTATTATTTTATCCCCTTTCAATCCCTTTGGATATCCACTTCCATCTACCTTTTCATGATGCTGTAATATTGTCTCTTTAACTGGCTGATTAAATTCAATATCGCTTAATAATTCATAGGCTTTTAAAGGATGCTCTTTAATCATTTCGTATTCAAGCTTAGTTAATTTAAAAGCTTTGTTTAATATTTCAGTAGGGATGTGTAGTTTTCCTATATCGTGAAGAATTGCTGCAATCTTTAATCCTTCAAGTTCTTCTTCAGCTAGACCAATTCTTTTTCCTATTTCTACTGACAATTCCGCTGTTTTATGCTGATGCCCTGATGTATATGGATCCCTCATTTCAACTATTTTACTGTAAGAATTAATAAAAATATCAAAGTTTCTTTTTAAATGTTTGTATGCTTCATCCTTTTCTTTTTCAACTTTTTCCAATTTCTCTATTGACTGTTTTAAATAATTATTATTTCTTTCAAGTGTTTCTTTATTCATTTTGAGTTCTTTAAAGTAAGTTTCGGTCTTAATTAAAATGTTATTTAACGTCCATTTTACTTTATAAAGAACGTCCTTTTTTTCTACAGGTAATTTTTCATACTGATTCAATTCAATATCTATTCTTGTAATACTTTCATTCAATTTAACAATTGGCCTGAATATGTATCTACTTTGAAGAAAAAGAAATCCAATGAAAGTAATAATAAATACAAATAAACCAGTTATAAATACAGCCGTTATTTGATTAACGGAGAAAAAATATTCATCTTCAGGAATAAAACCAACAACAAACCAATTTGAATTTTCAACTTTCTCATAGGAGAAATATCCATTGTACTCGGAAATATTAATTTCAATTAATGAGGTCTCGTATTTATTGTTCACAATATTTGAAAGTTCTTCTGCATATTCTTTTGGAGGAGAAATTAGATTTAATTCAGATACTTTCAAAGGAATATCAGAATGAGCAATGATTTGCTTTAGATCGTTAATGATTATGAGAAAACCATTTGAAGAAAAATCAGAGTTTTCAATCTTTTCTATAATATCTAGTAGTGATACATCTCCCCCCACTACTCCTATTATTTCAGCTTTTTCATTTTTTACAGGACTTGCGAAGGTTACAATAATATCATCATTACTTGCATTTATAAAAACTCCTGTTAGAATAGTTTCTTCTTTTTCTACAGCTTTTTTGTACCAGGGTCTTTCTCTTAAATCGAATCCTTCTGGAGGAATCCAACCACTTCCATTTATCATTTCATTCTCTGCACTACCATAATATACTGAGTAAAAGGACTCGTTTTCTTTCATTTGAAGTTTCATAAAATCCATAATTTTATCTTTAGCAAAGGGAATATTTTCAATAAACTTACAAGTTTCTTCTATTGAATTGATATTTTTTAAAATCCATTTATTTAATTCATCTTCAATTAGATTTATCTTAAGTTCAATGATATTCTTTGTTTCATGCTCAATTGTATTTTTACTCCAATTATACTGAAGCATCAATAGTAAAAGCATTATAACAATTACAAAAAATATCAAGACAAATTCTATTTTTAAGATTCTTTTCATAAAAACTCCCTTTAATCCTAATTATAATCAAGAGTTAAATGATTTTAATTTTAACAATTCTATCATAACACTATTATTTTAAAAATTTAATAAAATTTGTGTTCTCCTAATAGATTCTACTACTTTATTACTTGATAAATATCTGTTTCTGGTAAAATGATTAATAATTATACTTTTCTTTTGTATTTGCAATTGGGGTGAATCATGAAAATTCAATATAAATTAACTCTTTTTCTATTAGTAATTGGTTTTGCAATAGTTATTTTCATAGGCTTATTATATAGTTTTCAAAATTATCAAATATCTCTGGAACACAGGCTTGACGATATCAAATTTACTTCAGAATCGTTATCTGTAAATCTTGATAAAGACATTAGCGATACCTTTAAAACAGTGGTTTCTCTATCTTCAGCACCGATTCTAAAAAATACCTTGATAGAAAGTAACGAGTATTATTCCTCCATGCTTGAGGAAGAAAGAAAAACTGTGATAGATGAATTGAATAAAATTTGGATAAAATCAGGAACTGAAAGCAATACACTTGTACAAAGTGTAATGGAAAATAATGTTGCAGATTTTTTTAAGGAACAGCATAAACACTTTCCAAATTGGTATGGAGAAATTTTCTTAACTAACAAATATGGTTTAACGATTGCTTCTGACCATAAACTAACTACGTTAGCTCAATCACAAAAATATTGGTGGCAAGCAGCTTACAACAACGGAGTTGGAAAAGAATTCATTGATGACAGAGGTTATGATGAAAGTGTTGGGGACTACGTTCTTGGATTTACCATTCCAATAAATGATGGTAAAGAAATTATTGGAATTTTTAAATGTAACATCAAAATAATGGATCTTTTAACATCAAATCTTATATCGTATGAAGAAATGTACTCTGACATAAAATTTATCATAGCCAGAACCAAAGGATTGATAGTTTCTGAACCTGGAATCGAACCATTGTCCAAAAGTGTTAAAAATCCTATCGCAAATATTCTGAGCAATGATGCTTCTTATAATTCTCTAATAGAACTCGAAAATGAAAAAAATTTAATGGCAATTTCTCCAATTAGAATAACTCAAGGATCAAAGGAAATAGGGTTTGGAGGAAGTTATGAAGACATTGATCATATTTTAGGAAATACTGGAGAAAGCTGGAGTGTCGTTTCTTATATAAAAGAAAAAATTGCGTTGTCAGATTTTTACAAAACAAATAGACAATTGATAATCTATGGTTTTATTTTCATAATAATATTTGCTTTCATATCTTGGTATTTGAGTAAAATTTTCACAAATCCTGTTAACTATTTCATAAAAACAGTTGAAGAGATTGGCAAGGGAGATTTTCAAAAAAGAATTCATATTAAATCCAAGGACCAAAGAAACGATTTAGCAAAAGCTATAAATACTATGGCAGAAAATCTGCAAAACACTTCTGCTAAGAAAGAAGATTTAGAAAAGGAGATATTTCAAAGACATACAGCACAACAAAATGAAAGAGATACAAGAGAAATGTTTGAAAAATTTATGAATTATCTTCCTGCGGGAGTATTTATAAAGGATAAAGAAACAAAAAACATTTACATAAATAAATTTATCGAAGATACTCTTGCAAATGAAAACTGGATTGGAAAAACAAGTAAAGAGATTTTCCCTGGAAAAATCGGCGAAAAGCTAGAACATGATGATAAAAAAGTTCTTAAAAACGGATTTTTAGAAAAAAACGAAGAATTAATTGATAAGAAGGGAAACAATAGATACTTTCAAACATACGAATTTAAAATAAGAAGAGAATCAGGTGATGATTTAATCGGCGGAATTTATCTGGATCGTACACATGAAATAATAACTCAAAAGGAGTTAATCGAAAGAAAAAGGCTTATAGAAGTTCTTGGAAATAATATTCCAGGAGGAATGATATGGCAAGCAATTTTTGATGAGAATGAAAATCCTATTATTACATATATCTCAAAACAAGTGGAAGATATTTTTGGATACACTACTACCCAAGTCTTAAGAAATGCAAATTTAATGATAGAAAGAATATTTAATGAAGATAGAATTAAAGTATTGAATGGATACAAAAAATGCAGAAACACCTTGAGTTCATTTGACGATGAGATAAGAATTCACTGTCCTCTTAAAACAAAATGGTTTAGAATTATCGTCAATCCTGAATTATCAAATGGAAAAACAATATGGAATGGTCTTTTGCTTGATATTGATAAAAGAAAAAAAGCAGAGGAGGAAATTAAAAAAAGCGAAATCAAATTTAGAAACTATATTGAAAAGGCTCCTGAAGGTATTTTTATTGCAGATGAAAGAGGAAGATATTTAGAAGTAAACGAAGAAGCCTCAGTAATAACAGGATTTTCAAAGGAAGAACTCCTGAATATGCAGGTAACAGATCTATTGCCGGAATATGCAAAAAAAATAGGCTTTGATCACTTCCAAAAAGTAGTAAATGAAGGTGAAGTAGAAG
>CAZGZM010000167.1:0-5530 GCA_964529955.1 uncultured Thermotogaceae bacterium | reverse complement strand
TCATCTCCTTACAAAAAAAGTGCTGCCCTTTTTTAGGACAGCGAAGCGGTTTTACTGAGGGTTACCTCAACGTAATTATTCTACCATAAATTAACGACCTAAATCAAACCACTACAAATAGACAATTACAAGAAATAATTAGCATATATTGTGATATTAATCTCGATTCATTTATTTCATATTCCTTTAAATACAAAACACCTTATAAATGATAATATTATTTTAATCTATATAGAACACGGGGAGTGTCAAATGAACGAAATTATTAAGACAAATCTAATCGGAACCGAGACCTATGAAATAGTATTTAATAATAAAGAGATATGCGAAAATTCTAAACCTGGACAGTTTTTAATTCTTCAGAAAAATGAGTATTCTGAAAGAATCCCACTCACTATAGTAAGTTGTGAAGAAGGAACAGTAAGAATTATCATAAAGGTCGTGGGAAGGTCGTCATCAGAAATATCAAAAATAAAAGTTGGAGATTCATTTAAAGATGTCGTTGGTCCCCTTGGAAATCCCAGTGAAATAGAAAAATACGGAAATATTGTATGTATAGGAGGAGGAGTTGGAGCTGCGCCTTTACTTCCCGTTGCAAAGGGTCTCAAAGACGCTGGAAATAATATAATTTCTATTCTTGGAGCAGCTGATAAGAAATCCTTAATCCTTGAGAATGAATTCAAAAAAATTTCAGATGATTTATTCATAGCAACTAACGATGGAAGCAAAGGTAAAAGAGGTTTTGTAACTGATGTTCTTAAAAATCTTCTTAACGAGAATAAACCCGATGTAATATGGGCAATAGGACCCATGATTATGATGAAAGAAGTAACTAAACTAACTGTTCAATATGATGTTCCCTGCTGGGTTTCGCTCAATCCAATTATGGTGGATGGGACAGGTATGTGCGGAGCATGTAGAGTACAAATCAAAGAGCAAATCAAATTCGCTTGCGTTGACGGACCAGAATTCAATGGTGCTGATGTAAACTGGGATGAGCTTATAAGTAGGCTCTCACAATACAAAGAACAGGAGAAAAAAGCTTCTGAATATAAATGCAGGTGTGAGAATCATGCAGAATAAAAAGAAAACAAATATGAAAGTTCAAAATCCCGACAAAAGAATACATAATTTTCAAGAAGTTGCACTTGGTTATTCCCTAGAAGAAGCAAAAATGGAAGCGAGCAGATGCCTAAATTGTAAAAATCCCAAATGCATTGAAGGTTGCCCAGTTAATATCGATATAAGAGAATTCATTCAGGAAATTAAAAAGGGAAATTATGAAAAGGGATTGAAAATTATTAAGGAAACTAATGGTCTTCCATCGATTTGTGGCAGAGTATGCCCTCAGGAAAAACAATGCGAAGAAAAATGCATTCTTGGAAAAATAGGAGAACCAGTGGCAATAGGTAGACTTGAAAGATTCCTTGGAGACAATTTCTCAATCCCCATTGAAAAACCTACTGAAAAAAGAGAAGAGAAGATTGCTGTTATTGGTGGAGGACCCGCTGGAATAACAGCAGCTATTGATTTAAGAAGAATGGGGTTTGAAGTAACAGTATTTGAGGCATTTCCAAAACTTGGGGGAGTACTTCTATATGGCATTCCTGAATTCAGACTTCCAAAAAAAATTGTGGAAAAAGAAACAGGAGAACTAAAATCTCTCGATATAAAGGTTAAACCTAACCATATAATTGGAAGAAGTTTACCCTTCAAAAAAATTGTGGAAGAATTCGATGCAGTTTTTATAGGAATAGGAGCTGGTGCTCCAAGATTTATGGGTGTTCCCGGAACAAACCTGAAAAATGTTTTTTCTTCAAGTGAAATACTCACCAGAGTAAACCTCATGAAAGCATATGAGTTCCCAAAGTACGGTACTCCGGTATTCTGCAAAGAAAAGGCAGCGGTAATTGGAGCAGGTAATGTAACCATGGATGTGGCAAGAACCCTTAAAAGGCTCGGAGCAAAGGAAGTTACTATAATATACAGAAGAACTGAAAATGAAGTTCCGGCAAGAAAGGAAGAATTTGATCACGCAAAGGAAGAGGGAATAAACTTCATGTGGCTAACTCAACCTGTTGAATATACAGCAGATGAAACGAACAGTTTAAAAGCTATAAAATGTATAAAGATGGAACTTGGGGAACCGGATTCATCTGGAAGAAGAAGACCGGTACCTATTGTTGGAAGTGAGTTCATCCTAGATTATCAGATGGTTGTGGAAGCTATAGGACAAAAATCCAACTCGGTTTTAAAAGCCTGTGAAGGACTAAAGTTAAACAAATGGGGTTATATAGAGGTAAATGAAGAAACTCTTCAGACAAATATTGAAAACGTATTTGCAGGCGGAGATATAGTTACAGGGTCAGCCACTGTAATCAAAGCCATGGGAGCAGGAAAGGAAGCTGCAACCAACATATTAAAATATCTTAATAAAAAAAATGAGGTCAAAACATTATGAATAAAAATAAAAAAGACATAAATTTTGATTTTTTAACAATAACCACTTCTGTAAATGAAGAAATAATTGAAAAGGTTCTTGATTATATGTCGAGATCCTACTGGGCAAATAAAAGAGCTCCAGAAAAAACTAGAAAAGCAATTAAAAATTCACTCTGCTTCTCTCTTTTTTATAAAGGGCTTCAAATAGGTTTCGCAAGGGTTATCACAGATTATACAACCCACGCATATCTTTGTGATGTTTTTATGGATGAGAATTATAGAGGTTTAGGCATAGGTCAATGGTTCATAAAGGAAATGATCGATTATCCAGAATTAAAGGGGCTGCAAAGATGGTTTCTGCTCACAAAAGACGCCCAGACTTTCTATCAGAAAAACGGATTCAAATTTTTAGACGACTGCAAAAAATACCTTGAATTGGTGAAGTAAAAATACATTTAAAAATAAATTTTCTTTTTAAGTATCTTGGATGTATTATTGACGCTTGAGCTTCCTTTTCCCAGGGTGGTATTCCCTCAAATCCTGTTTTTTCAATACACTCCTTTGTTTTTTTAATTATTTCTTCTGGAGTTGAGTTCGCTATCTTTTCGAGTGTATCGAATCCTGAATTGTAGTATAAAACCGATCTGATTTTTTTTATACTATTAAGCCTGGAAAAATCATCAAGTTTAATTAATTTAATTATCTCAGATTCCTTTGCTCCTGATTTTTCTGAAAGAGATTTCACTTTTTTTTCATCATATACAGTTTTTAAAAGTCTGTCAACATCCTTTATGCCCATCGCTTCAAGTTTTTCAACAACTTTCATATTTACATTAAGATAATTCCTCAAAAGAAATGATTTCTTCTTAGTTACACTTGCTCTTAGTTTTTGAGCTAATACCATCATCTCATTATTTTCTGTAAAATTATAACAGGAAGAAAGTCCCCAGAGATTTATTTTTTTCTTATCGATTTCCTTTTTTATCTTTCCATTAAACTCATAGAGGTCTTCTTCTGTAGCTTCATCAATGCTCTTCCCCTTTTTTTTCATAAATTTATCAAATTCGGAAGTCAATTTAACTATTCTTTCTATAGCATTACTTGTTTTTCCCTTCTCTTTTAAATAATTTCTGAAGTTTTCAACATCTATAGCTATTCACCTCATTCATTTTAATAAACATAATATATACTAATAATGTAAATAATCATTGCTGAAAAATATTCAATTAACATTTATATGATTTAATTATATTAAATATCTCGGGAGGTTTCAAAATGATTATTACCATCTTAAATGGAAATCCTATTGAGGACAATTTCGACGAATACATTTCTAAACTAAACAATTCTCTTATAGAAAAAGATAATAATTCTGAAATAATAACTCTTAGAAATCTGGAAATTAAACAATGCATGGGTTGTTTTGGATGCTGGGTAAAAAAACCTGGGGAATGTCTTTTTGAAGATGGCACTAAAGATATGAGAAAAAAGATTATCAACTCTGATTTTGTACTTTATACTTCTCCACTTAAAATGGGATTTATCAGCTCCTTGCTAAAAAAAGCCCTTGATAAACATATCCCGATCGTCATGCCCTATTTTTCAGTCAGAAATGGAGAAATACATCACATGAAAAGATATGATAAGTATCCTAAAGTTGGTGTTTTAATAAAGCATGATAATGAAGTGAACAATGAAAATCTGGAAATAACCAAAGAGATTTTTGAGAAAGTCGCTATAGATATGGTTTCAAAACTAGTTTTATTTAAAACAACTGAAACTGAATATGAGGAGGTTTCAAATGAAATTAACAGTAATTAACGGATCTCCCAGAGGTCAGCAAAGCAATTCAAAAGTTCTTTCAGATAAATTCTCTACTGGTTTTCTCAAAGAAAAAGATAAAAGCGAAGAGATCTTCCTCATAGAACATCAGGGAAAATACAAAGAGCTTTCCAAGGTAATCGAAAATGGAGAACTCTTCTATATAGTTTTCCCCCTTTATGTAGACAGCATGCCAGGAATGGTAAAGGAGTTTATTGATGCATTGGAACCCTTAAAGGGAAAATTGAAAAACAAGAAACTCATATATCATATTCACTGCGGATTTCCAGAGGAATTGCACCTTCACGGATTGAAAAAGTATCTCATTTATCTAACTAAAATTCTCGATGCAGAACTTGTGGGAGTAATAACCACCGGAGGATCGGAGGGTTCAAGATTTTATCCAGAAAGAATGAAATTATTTGTTAAGCTCCGGGAACTTGGGAGAAAGTACAGAGAAACAGGGAAACTTGACGAAGAATTATTAGACAAAATTAAAAGAAGAAAAAAATTCAATCCCTTTTCTCTTACAATCGCTAAAATACTGAACAAAATGGGATTGCTTAATGTCTACTGGAATCATCAACTGAAAAAGAACGGAGTATATGAAAAGAGATTTGATAAGCCGTATGAAAAAGAGTGATTGGTGTTTGGTGATTGGTGAATAGAGATTGGTGAATAGTGAATAGAGAATAGAGAACCAGTGAACAGAGAATGGAGAATAGATAATAGAGAATAGAGAATAATGATTGGTGAATGGTTATTGGTGATTGGAAAATCGCAAAACGTAAATCGTGAATCGGACCAGAACCATTTAAAGCTAACAACTTTTCTTGAAAAAAACCAGCAACTAATTTCAACATATCCCAAATCTTTTCTTTTCAATTGTCAATTTTTACCCAATCGCTTCCCGATTGCTTCCCTACTGCTTTCCCATTGTTTCCCAAAGTTTTTCTCCATTAGCGTCATTACATCAATTAACTATCGTTTCTTTTCAATTCTCCATTGTCAATTCTCAATTTTTACCCAATCGCTTCCCGATTGTTTCTCAACTTCTTCCCAATCGTTTCACTAATGTTTTTTGCTTTTACTGTACCCTGCACCCTAAACCCTGTACCCTTCTTTTTTGTTTCTTCTATTCACGATTCTCTTCTGTTATTTATAAGTTCCTCCAATCTTTTTGGCTTATAAAAATAATATCCCTGTATGTAATCACAATTATTCTTCTTCAGGTATTCATATTGTTCCTGAGTCTTGTAACTTGTAG
>CAZGZM010000166.1:0-5601 GCA_964529955.1 uncultured Thermotogaceae bacterium | reverse complement strand
TTTTCGTGCTTTTCTTTATGTTCCATGAGAATCACCTTTAAATATCTATTTTATTTAATCTGGATATATAATTAATAATAGCACTTTAGTAACTTAGATAATAGAGAAATGGGAACAGTTATTTGAGAAAAAGACTGTGAATCGTGATTCGTGAATCGTGAATCAGAGAGAAAAGAAAATAGGAATAGATAGAAGAACTGTATATGGGATATAGGATATAGAATATGGTGGGAAGGGCTGTGATTTGTGATTCGTGAGTCGTGAATGGGAAAGAGCCAGAGAACTGTGAATAAAAAAGCAAATAGAATAATAGTCTAACGATGGTTGAACGGTGGTCTAACAGTGGACTAACAATAGAGAAGTAATAAGAAGCGGCGGGCTAATGATTGTAAAGAATTAAAAAAATCAAGTTCATCATAAAATGTAATGTATACACCCCCTTCGGCTCATTCTTCGCCACTCCCCCAAAGGGGAGAATTTTAAAAAAGTTTCTACCCACCTCCCCGGCTATGCCGGACTTCTCTAAGAAGATTTTTTTCTAATCTTCCAGCTAAGAAGAATCACTGTTCTTTGTGATTCTGCGACCTATGAAGAATTTGTACTTTGAATTCTTCAAATGAGTAAAATGTTCTGATTCTTACATATAAGAAGAAGCACTGTACTTTGTGATTCTTCTACCGAGAAAATCCGATTGAATCATCAATGTTCCAATGATTATTCAGGATTTTAGAAGGAACGCCATTATTTTACAAAGCTATCTATTCATTAAAAAAGTATGATTTTTCAGATTTTTCGAAGGAAAACCCTTCCACTCTATCATCTAATATCCAACAACTAGCAACTAAAAACTAATTGATGCTAAGGATGCTTACGGAAGAAAAGTGCTGAATAATGGACTAACGATGGTTGAACAATAGCCAAGCAATAGTCCAACGGTTGTGTTTGGAAAGGACTGTGAATGGTGAGTTGTGAATCTTAGCAGAAGAGCAATAGGAACAACTTTTTTGATACTTTTACTAGCTAAAATCTAGAAACTAGCAACTAAAAACTAACTAATTTATTCTCCCCAAAAATAACTGTCAATACCACTAAATAGAACATTGGCATATTTTGAAACAGTTTGATACGATGCAAATGCTTCTTCGATTTCTGGATTTGAAAGAAAATTACATTCTACAAGTACCGAAGGCATTTCAGTATTGGCGATAACATCAAAACGCTTCTGCGCTATTTTTCTGAATACAATATTATTCTCTTTCACAAATGGAACAATTTTCTGTGCAAGTATTTTACTTTCGGCCACCATTTCTATTTTATTTTCAATCTTGTCTTCTACGAAACTATCTGTCAATTTATCAGCAGAATAGATCCTTGATAGTCTTATTTTGTAATTCCATTCAAGCCACTGATAATAATAAATTTCAAGTCCTTCAGCATATTCTCCGTTCGTGGAAGCTGAATTCATATGAATGCTTATAAACAAATCCGCATCAAGAGTATTAGCATAGATTGCCCTTTCCTTTAACTCTATATAAGTATCATTACTTCTTGTCATATATACAATGTAATTGTTATTTTCCAGCAGTCTTTTAAGCTCATTTGCTATGTTTAGCACAACATCTTTTTCATATGTTTTATTCTTCCCGACACAACCAATATCAATTCCACCATGTCCCGGGTCAATGACTACAACCTTTTTGCTATCTCTAACAACTGTAGATACATTAGGTTTAAGCCAGATTGTGTTCTGGTTTTCAAGTACTGGAATTAGTAAAGTATTCTTATCAAAATAAATTGATATACTTACATATTCTGCAAGTGATCCCGCTGAAGAAGTTTTGACAGAAATCTGATTTAAACCCTCTATATCAGGAGTAATTTCAAAATCATCTTCTTCCAAAGTTGCTCCATATAACTCAAGTTCTATCATTTCTTCAGTTTGTTTTCTGATGACATAACTTACCCTTTTATCAAATTTCAAACCAACACCATCATCAATCATATAGTTATAACAAAAGCTCGTAGTGGAAGTGAAAATTTGAACCATTTCTTCATGGACCACTACTCTTAAACCAAAGAGTTTACAACAATCCAGCAGAGGGAGAAAAAATCTATTTTCAATAAGCAAGGCAGGCTCGGACATTTCTATCCATTCATCATCTAGAAGTACTGATTCATCATCCTTTATAAATTTTATATAGTGGTCATTCCACCATACTGATAAAGATTTTTCTGAGTTATTCCATTTATATTCAGCATCAATAGTTTCAGCAAGTGTAACAGCATGAAAGAACATTTTATCTTTAATGAAAACATACGAAGTTTCCGGAACCTTTTGAAATTCAATCACAAGCTCCGTTGCAAAACTAAAAGTAAACCACAGTAAAACTAACGCAATAAAAAATATTTTCTTCATAGAGTATTATTCCTTCAATTTTTTTATATTATAACACTGAAATCCTGAAAATCTTTTTTCAACTGTTACAGTTAAATTCATAAAAACAAACCATTTTGTGATGATTCGATACAATTAATCAATTTATTTTTTAAATCTTTTATTCTTTTCAGTTTCACCATCTTCAAAAAATACATAATCAGAACGCTGATATCTATAATACTAACTTATTTTATAAAGTGGAACTTAAAAATGTTGAAGAACAAGATTTGTATTTTTTGATATGTCCTTCCCTTTCCACTCCTTCAGAACTATGACTTTTCCTGCTTCTATCATTTCTTCGAAGTTAGTATAACCCCCTACGATTGAAGATAATGTACTTATTGAACAAGAAAGTTCTGGATTCTTATCTGTTTTCTTAAATGATAATTTTTTATCTTTTATCGATAGAATGAAGGTTCCGTTGTTCCATTCTACCTGTTTGTCTTCAACTTTAATAATAATGCTTAAATCTTCTGAATTTACTTCCAAATCCAGTGAAAGCAAATCGACTATTCTTATCATCGAGCGATTAATTATTCTTTCCTCCTTGGGTTTAGAGCTAAGATAAGGCCAAATAACGAAATCTTCAGGAAGGAGGAGTTCTATTTCATTTATTTGTTGGGATAATTTTCTGAGAAAGTTAAGCATTGCATATTTAGTTTTTAGATCTTCTGTAATGAATATATTTACAGTAAATTCAGTCTCGTTTTTGAAATAATTCTTATTCAAATAAATGTATCTCAATAATCCTGTCATTTTTCCATTCCTGTAGAATTTCACAAGATTTCTGCATACATCTTCTTTAATCCAAAGAACTGAATCAAATTTACATTCAACTTCGTCTTTCAGAGTCATCGAATAATGATTTGATGCATAGGAATTATAAAAATTTTGAATTTCCTTGTCAAAAACAGAGGTTTCTTCTAAATCAATTTTTTCTTCATTTTTTGGAACTTTAATTATTCCAGGTGAAATAACAAATTTTTTCATGGAGTCAAATCTTTCCCATCCGTATTTTCTGTAGAATGGTTCATCGAATGGGTATAATACTGATACAACATTTCCATTATCTTTCATAGTTTTCAATGATTTTGACAACATGAATTTTACCGCTCCCATTCCTCTATATATTGAGGAAGTACAGAGGTTTCCAATTCCACCCATGGATACTATTGAATTTCTCAATCTCATTTTGTAATCGATAAGTAAGTATTCAGATAAGAGTTTCCCATTATCGAAGACCCCATAAACTTCCCTTTCTGGTGAGTTAAAAACTAAATCGGTCTGAAATCTCATTTTCTCGTTAAAGGCATTTTCTATTCCAAAGGCAAAATGCATCATCCTTATATATTCTTCTACATCATTAACTTTTTTGTATTCAAACAATTAATCCACCCCCTGTTTTTTTTTATAATATCATAAACAAACATACCAATTAAACTCATTAAAAACATACGCATCATTTCAAATTTTTTATTAATGCAATCTCACCACCAGAATTTGTTTCTGATGGTTTTTTTATTTCAATTTCATCATCTTACTCGAAAAATTGGTTTTTATAACTTTAGTAATTTGTATTAATTATAAATAATGTTAGAATCATTTCTGGACTGAATTAGATATTGTGATTGAATAATCAGCTAATTCATATTATAAAGGGAGTGTATTTATGAAAAAAACTGTTTTATTATTTTTTATTATTTTTATAATTGGCTTAGCTTTTTCAGCTAATTTTAAGTTCATATCAAAGGAGAAGATGCAGGAATATGCTAGAAATGAAGCTAATGAATTGATAACTGAGAATGCCTGTAATTCCATGATGCTGGTTGATAATGTATTAATCCATATCAGACCGGTGGATGTTTTTTCTCTGTTCGATTATCAAATTAATTTTAATTATTTTTTTAAGACTCAAGATGACTTAAACTCTTTAAAACATTCATTTATTAATTTCATGCAGAACAAAAATGATATCTATACAGGTTATTTAATTATTATGTCAAATATGAGAGCTGATAAATGTATTTTTGATATTGAAAAAAATTTTCCTGAATTGAAAAAATTATATTCTTTAAATCGTAAACCAGAAAGTGACGTAGTTGTTTTCGAAGAAATATCTGATTCGAAATATTTTTTAGTTGAATACGAAAAGGTTCTGTTATGTATTCCGGAAGGAATAAAAACTAAATCTATCGAAGAGCTTTATTCAGAAAAATTTGAATTTATGGGTCATGAATTTTGTTTTAAAAATTCAATTTATTCAAAGGGTTCCTTTCAAAATTCCAGAATTATTAAAAAACTACTCGATATAAAGTAAGCATAGATAATATTTCATCAAGAAATCCAGACTTTATAAATTAAATTTCGATGCTTTATAATGATATAATTTAGAAAATTTATCAGGGATTATTATATGAAAAAAATTATTATTGTTGTTCTTTTTGTTTTGCTGGGGTTGGCCATTTTTGTTATTTTTGAAAATAAAGATATTATTCTCTTTCAGATCAAACAGCTTGATATTTTTAAAGATGAGAAAATAGTTGTTGTTATTGATCCTGGTCATGGTGGTTATGACCCTGGTTGCGTTGGTAAAAATCTCACTTATGAAAAGGATATAGTCCTTGATATATCTCAGGAACTGAAAAATCTTCTTGAAGAAAAGGGATATGAAGTGTATTTGACAAGAGATGATGATTCCTTTGTAAGTCTAAAAGAAAGAGCTGCTTTTGCAAATTCCATTAATGCAGATCTGTTCATAAGTATTCATATGAATTCTGCAAGTGTTAATGGTTTTAGTGTTGATGGAATGGAAATTTATTATTATGATTGGTCAGAAATAAATTATAAAAGAGATTTTTCTGATTTCTATAAAGGGTATTTATTTGCAGATTTTTTTTATAAATTAAAAGCAGATAATAAAATCATAGTGGTTGAAGAGAGCCAAATAATTTCTGAAACTATCCGAGAATCAGCTGAAGAAAATAATATTAGATTCAGGAAAGTAGCTAGAGATATTTACGATGTAATAGCATTTACAGACATGCCCTCTGTTATTGTCGAATGCAACTTTTTATCTAATCCCGAAATTGAAGAATTGTTTATGCTTGATGAAACTATAGAATTTTATTCAAGAGTAATTTTTGATGGAATAGATGAGTATTTTT
>CAZGZM010000165.1:3746-5643 GCA_964529955.1 uncultured Thermotogaceae bacterium | reverse complement strand
ACAAAACCAGAAATTTTGTCTGACTCAGATAAATTGAGTAAACTTGGAAAAAAACACTCAGAACTTGCAGATACAATTAATAAGTACAATGAAATAAAAAAATTGAAAATGGATTTACAAGAATGGAAAGATTTGAAAAATAGTTCAGATAATGAAGAGCTTGAAGAAATTGATGCTAATATTTTAGAAATCGAAAAAAATGTTGAAGTTAAAGAAATCGAATTAAAGGTATTGCTGGTTCCAGATATAAATGATAATAAAAATATAATAGTTGAAATAAGGGCCGGAACAGGTGGAGAAGAAGCAGCATTGTTTGCTGCAAGTCTATTCAGAATGTATTCAAGATTTGCTGAGAGAAATAATTGGAAAATAGAAATTATTGAAGAAAACGGTACAGGAATAGGTGGATTTAAGGAAGTAATTTTTGAAGTTAAAGGAAAAGGTGTTTACAGTAAAATGAAGTATGAAAGTGGAGGTCATAGAGTTCAAAGGGTTCCCGTAACTGAATCAGGTGGAAGAATTCATACTTCAGCTGCAACTGTAGCAATAATGCCAGAAATTTCTGACATAGATTTTGTTATTGATCCAAAGGATTTAAGAATTGATACATATCGCTCAGGTGGTGCTGGTGGGCAACATGTTAACAAGACAGATTCAGCAGTAAGAATAGTTCATATTCCAACAAATACAACAGTTGCAGTTCAAAAGGAAAGATCTCAGCATCAGAATAAAGCAAAGGCAATGGAATTATTAAGAGCTAAACTTTATGACTTATATAGTGATCAGCAAACAAACGAGATTACTGAAACAAGAAGAACTCAAGTTGGAAGTGGCGATAGAAGTGAAAAGATTCGAACATACAATTATCCACAAAGCAGAGTAACAGATCACAGAATAAAATTCACATCATACAGATTAAATGAAATTCTGGATGGTGACATGGATGAAACTGTAATGAAGCTTGCAGAAGCGGATATTAACCTTAAACTAGAAAAACTTCATAAAGAATTGGTTAAAGGAGAATAAAATGGAATCTGTAAAAAATGGTAATTTGATTTTTTTAAGATTTGATAATGGAGAGGATATTTTATTTGAATTGAATAATTTTTTAAAAAGAGAAAATATAAATTCAGGAGTTTTTTTAAGTGGTATAGGAATGTTTAAGAACTTTAAAATAGGTTGGTTTAGTATGCAAAAAGAAAAATACAAAACTGATTCTTACAAAAGCCCACATGAATTGATATCATTATCTGGAAATGTTTCACTCAAAGATAATGAGATATTTTCTCACATTCATGTATCTCTTGCTGGAGAAGATAAGAAAATTATTGGGGGACATCTTTTTTATGCAGAAGTATGTAATACAGTTGAACTTTTCATAAATACTTTAGATATTCAATTGTATAGAAAAAAGGGAAATACTTTTAGACCGCTTTATTTTAAGTAGTTTAAATTGTTATAAAAAGCATGTTATATTTCTATATTAATATAGAAAATATTACGTTTATCACTATGAAAACAAAAAAAAGTGTGAAATTATAGGTATAATATACATAATATCTTTCTAAGGAGTGATTCATTAGATGACAGCCTACATTATTAGAAGGCTTCTACTACTACCCATAATAATTTTGGGAGTAACTTTGATTATTTTTTCAATGGTTTGGTCTTTAGGACCAGAAAGACTTTTAGCTTCTTATATTAAAAGTCCAGAAGCTTTAAAAACACCAGATGCAGAAGAAAGATTAATAAGAAAGTACGGCCTGGATGAACCAATGCCAGTTCAGTATTTTAAATGGTTAGGTAATGTATTTAAAGGGGATTGGGGATATTCTATGGTAGGAAAAGATGGAGTTTTGCAATCCATTATGCAAAGATTTCCTTACACATTAGAATT
>CAZGZM010000165.1:0-3646 GCA_964529955.1 uncultured Thermotogaceae bacterium | reverse complement strand
ATTAGAACAGCAAGAGCTAAAGGTGTTCCTGAAAGAATTGTAATTAAAAAACATGCGAAAAAGAATGCCATGATACCTGTTATAACTGTAGCTGGCGCATCAGTGATAGGTTTATTAGGAGGTACTGTTTTTGTAGAAACAGTCTTTTCAAGAACAGGAATGGGGAGATTTTTAGCTGATGCTGCATCATTATTAGATTACTGGTCAATAATTGGTGGCGCATTATTTTACTCCTTTATTTTAATCATAGGTAATTTAATTATTGATGTTTCCTATGCTCTAGTTGATCCTAGAATAAGGTTAAATTAAGGAGAGATTGTATGGCTCAAAAAATAAGTGACTTTAGAAAATTATCAAGGAAATTTCTTAGAAACGGAACTGCCATTCTTGGAATTGCATTATTATCTTTTTTCATAGTAATTGCAATCTTTGCTCCTTTAATAGCTGGAGAAAATGGAGATAATCCTTACCAAATTCCTAGAGTATCTTGGTCTTCGAAACCAATAGCACCATCTGCGGAACATCCATTTGGAGTTATTGGGGGAAGAGATATATTCTATGGAGTTATTTGGGGAACAAGAACAGGGTTTCAATTAGGATTAATAATAGCTTCATGTGCTGCAGCAATAGGAGTTTTAGTTGGATCTGTATCAGCATATTTTGGTGGTTGGGTAGATGAAATTTTAATGAGAATTGTAGATATATTTATGTCTATCCCCTTCCTGGTCGCTGCTATAATTTTAACTACCATATTAGGAAAAGGGCTTGATAAAGTAATTATAGCTCTTATCATATTTGGTTGGATGAGTACAGCCAGATTGATAAGAGGAAATATTTTACAGGCTAGAGAAGAACAATATGTTTTAGCAGCAAAAGCATTAGGTCAAAAAGATTATATTATCATCGTCAAACATATTCTTCCAAATACAATATTTCCAGTAGTTGTACAAATGTCTATGAGAATAGGATCATATGTTATAACCGCTGCTGGTTTGAGTTTCTTGGGAATTGGTGCAGAACCTGGTTATGCTGATTGGGGAACAATTTTAAGTTATTCGAGAAATTGGATGACTATGCTTGATCAATCCTGGTTTGCAATAGTATTTCCCGGAACAGCGATGGTTTTATTTGTTTTAGCTTGGAATTTAGTTGGTGATGCATTAAGAGATATTTTTGATCCTAGGCTAAGGAATTAATGGAGGGATGTTTGTGGATAAAAAACCATTATTAAAAGTAAACGATTTAAAAACCTATTTTCAAACGGATGATGGTTTAGTTAAAGCAGTTGATGGAGTAAGTTTTGAAGTATATCCCGGAGAAACATTAGGTATAGTTGGAGAATCTGGATGTGGTAAAAGCGTTACTTCATTGTCTGTAATGAGGCTTCTAGATGAAAAGGGAGAAATAGCAGGGGGAACAATCACATTTAATGGGGAAGATGTTCTTGCAATTCCTGAAGAAAAAATGATGAAAATCAGAGGCAATGACATGGCTATGATTTTTCAGGAACCAATGACTGCTTTAAATCCCGTTTATACTATCGGATATCAAATAATAGAAGCAATTTTACTTCACCAAAAAGTATCATCCGATGAAGCGAGGAATATGGCTGTTGATATGCTGAGAAAGGTAGGAATACCAGAGCCTGAAAAGAGAGTTGATGAGTATCCGCACGAATTGAGTGGAGGAATGAGGCAAAGAGCAATGATTGCAATGTCTTTGTCATGTAATCCAAAAATTCTATTTGCTGATGAACCTACTACAGCTTTAGATGTTACTATTCAAGCTCAAATATTAGAGCTAATGCTTTCTCTTCAAAAAGAATTTGGTATGTCTATAGTTATGATTACTCATGATTTAGGAGTTATAGCTGAAATGGCGGAAAGAGTAGCGGTTATGTATGCGGGCAGAATTGTAGAGTATGCAGATGTTATTACTTTGTTTAAGAAACCAAAGCATCCTTATACTTGGGGTTTAATGAATGCAATCCCAAAAATTGATGATGATAAGGAAGTTTTATATAATATAAAAGGAGTCGTTCCTGATCCTTTGAGTTTTCCAAATGGTTGTAGATTTAACACAAGATGTCCTCTGGCTCAGGGAAAATGCTTTACTGATGTTCCACCATTAGAAGAAATTGAAAAAGATCATTTTGTAGCTTGTTTTAGAATAGATGAATTAGAAAAAACTATAATAAAAGAAAGGGAAGGTGAATTAAGTGGAAAATAATATCCTTCTCAAAATAAATAATCTTGTTAAGTATTTTCCAGTTAAAGCAGGTGTTTTTAGAAAAGTAGTAGCACAAGTAAAAGCGGTTGATGATATTAGTTTTGAAGTTCGAAAAGGTGAAACAGTTGGTCTTGTAGGTGAATCAGGCTGTGGAAAAACAACAGCAGGTATGTCAATATTGAGATTATATGAACCCACTTCAGGTCAAATTATTCTGGATGGAAAAGATACTTCTTATTATTTTGTTGGCAGTAAAAAAGCTAGAAATTATCTTAAAAGACAATATACAGATAAACTCGAAGATCTTAAAAGTCAATTTGGTTCAGAAGATGAAGCAATAAAAAATATATCAGATGATTTCAATAAAAACGCAGCAAAAGAATATTTTGAAAATCCAAGTAAATTCATTGATAAAATGATGGATATGAGAATTAAAGGAAGAGTTGAATTTAGAAAAAAAGCTCAGATGATATTTCAGGATCCTTATTCTTCATTGAATCCAAGACATAGAGTTAAAAATATTGTTGGAGAAGGCGCAAAGATAAATAAATTAGTTGAATCTAAAGATGAACTAAGAGAAATTACTGAAGATATACTTAAAAAAGTTGGATTATCTGCTGATCATATGAGTAGATTCCCTCATGAATTCAGTGGGGGTCAAAGGCAGAGAATTGGAATTGCTAGAGCTTTAATTCTAAGACCCGAATTAATTATTTGTGATGAAGCTGTTTCAGCTTTGGATGTTTCGATTCAGGCTCAAATTCTAAATTTATTAAATGATTTACAAAAAGAATTTAATCTTACTTACCTTTTTATTGCACATGATCTTGCTGTCGTCAAACATTTAAGTGATAGGGTGGCTGTTATGTATTTGGGTAAAATTGTTGAGTATACAAGCAAGGACAAATTATTTGACAAACCACTTCACCCATATACTGTAGCTTTAATGTCAGCCATTCCTAACCCTGATCCTGAAAATAAAAGTAATAGAATAATTTTAGAGGGGGATGTTCCTAGTCCTATAAACCCTCCAAGCGGATGCCCATTTCATCCAAGATGTCCTATTGCTAAAGAAGTATGTTCAAAAGAAACTCCTCCTTTTAAGGAAATTGAAGAAGGACATAAAGTTGCATGCTTTTTTCCTGGTGAAATGAAGAGATAAAGAAAAAATATTTATGAGGCATTGCTTAAAGCAATGCCTTTTTTCTTATGGAGGACAGTATGAATTTTTTAAATGCAGTATTGCCACAAAATATTCAGAGTGAGTATTTTAGTGGCAATTATAGAAGAGTTGAAGAAATAGCTGATTATTTTTTAAAACAAAGTACCACTCCTAATTCTCTAAAAATAAAAATTAAATATTTAAAAAATAACATAACAAAAATTAGAAAAAGATATATATATAATAAAGAGCAAA
>CAZGZM010000164.1:0-5749 GCA_964529955.1 uncultured Thermotogaceae bacterium | reverse complement strand
TTTGAAAAAGTTATTCAAAGTGGTATTAAAGTATCCTATGTTCCAGGCAATCATGACATTCTTTTGGACGAAGAAACGCTTGCGAAAATCCTTCCGGGAATTTTCCAGTATCGTGACACGAACGGTTTAGGAACATATCGCACAGGTGCACGAGCCGAGATTGTCATCGAGCACAGTCATCGATATGACTCTTTCTGCGCTCCTGATGAGCTTTCCAACAAAGAAATAACCGGTGATTTTCCTTCATTTTTACCACCGGGATATTTTTTCACACGAATAGCAGCTACCTTTGCTTCTGAAGGGAAAACAGCTCCAAAGCAAGACTTACCTCAGATTGAAGCTCCTTCAAAAGAAAATGTAGATCAAACTGGTGCTTATGCCTATTATAATGTATGGATGTGGACTATGACAAACTTTCCAATCAAAGCCGGTTTAGATGAAAAAGTCATATACTGTGGTGTAAATGGATACGACGATAGTTTTTCACAGAGCGATTTAATCCCTACAGTTCAGGATGACGGATCGATCAGTGCAATTTTGTATGCAAACGGTCAAAGACGTTGGGATGAAGTTCAGGAATTAAACAATGTGACCATTAAGAATTCTTATGCCACAGCTACTGCAGGCGGACTTGATCATACTTTCGCTGATCAGCAGGCTGTTAAGCAGTATTTTGATATAGATCCAACCATTGATGTGGTTGTTTTTGGACACACACACGTACCGGTTATCAATCGATTTCAAAAAGGATATGACAAAGAAAAAGTATATGCTAATAGTGGAACTTGGATTGACAATAACCCAGGTGGTCCGGATAGGTGTTTTGTAGTTATCGAATCAGGTGAACAGTCCACAGTTGTTCGTCTTATGGTTTATAATTCGGATGGAACTATAAGCAATACCGAGCAAGATTAAAGATTCAACGATATAAAATTATTAGTCACTAGAAAGAAAAGTTGCTAGATATTAGTAGATGTTACAAAAAAGGGGTCAGACACGGAAATAGATGTCAGACCCTATTTTTTTTGCTAAAAACCAGAAACTAACTGTTCTTTCGTTACATCATCAGCATCAACTAGTTATTAGTTGCTAGTCTCTGGATATTAGCTAATAAAAGAGGTTTTAGACCATAGCCGAGAGAGCTTGTACTGTAGCTCGTGTTGTATAAGAAGAATCACTATACTATGTTATTCTTCAACTGAGGAAAATGAATTAGTCTTTAGAAATAAAAGTTGCTAGTTGTTAGTAAAAGAATAAAAAAATTGGAGATTTAAAGATTATGATTTTCCTCAAAATCCTGAAATGAATGTAATTTCACCAAACACCCTCCACACATCACCAAACACTAACTTGATTCTTCGGCTGAGAAAAATAGCTTGAATCTGCGATGTTCTAACGAATATTCATATTTTTCGAAGAAACTCCTTATATTTTTTTACGAAGATACTTCCTCTTTTTATTATTTAGGATTTTAGATGCACTTTTTTTAACACCATCAAATAAAATTAATTGTTTTTTCTGAAGAAACAACAGATATCGGGGACGTTTGCGTGTGTCCCTCTGTAAGAATTATCTAATAAATCTTCTCTTTATAAAAGTCTATAAACCTATTATATACTAAATTACAGAGCATAATAAATGATGTCCCTATCTAATTCCCATTTAATTGCATACATTAATCATTTGCATTTATACTTATTTATTTTTATTCTTTGAATTTAATTCTAAATTCTGTTTTTTATAACCTTCAATAAGAATTTTCATTTGATTTATCGCTATTCTATTCAATTTTTCCAGTCTTTGAGGCTGTTCTATTCCATCATTTATTAAAACAGCATTAAGACTTTCCAGATTTGACAGACAAACCAATTGAGATACGTTTGCATAATCTCTAACATTTCCCTTTTTGTCGGGATTGTTTTTTCGCCATTCTTTTGCTGTCATTCCAAATAAAGCCATATTAAGTACATCTGCTTCAGAAGCATAAATTATATTTTTTTCTTTTAAACTTAACTCCTTTGGAATAAGATTTTCTTTTATAGCATCAGTCTGTATCCTATAATTTATTTTTGTTAAATTTCTTTTTAAATTCCAATCCAATTTCCCGTTTTCAATATCTTTTAATCTTTGAAACTCTTTAATTAAATATAATTTGAATTCTACTGAAATCCAAGATGCAAATTCAAATGCAATATCTTTATGTGCATATGTTCCTCCGTATCTTCCTGCCTTTGATATTAGTCCAATTGCATTGGTTGAATTAATCCATTTTTTTGAAGTTAGAATGAAACTATTAAGTCCTGCTTGATTTCTAAACCCATCGAATTCGATGGGATTAAAATTGGGATTGTTTAACTTTTCCCAAATTCCCAAAAATTCAATAGTATTTCTATTTCTTAACCAATTCTGAATTATGTAATCTGTTCTTTTGTCATCTTTATACCTTGCAATATCTGTAATTGAAATATAATCTTCATCATTAATATTATTTACTATAATATCTTTTCCCTTAACATTTATTTTTTTATTTTCAGGTTTCATCAAAATACTTTTTTTAATATTTTTTCCTAATACTAATGAATTATTGTTTTTCATCACTTCATATATCTATAGAAATTCTTTTGTCTATTTGTCATTTCTTTTGGAACTAATTCGTTAATTTCAGTAAATAAAAATATTTAATAATACTCGCATTAAAGATAAACAGTTATAATATGCATCAATACCCTATATGCATTATATCACTAAAGGGCTTTTTGATAATAAAGGAAAATCAATAAAAAAAGAATTTTTAGTTGATAAGTGAAGAAAAATAGGGATGTTACCGAGAACTGTTCTTTTGGTTCGTGTGGTATAAGAAGAATCACTGTACTATTTTATTCTTCGGCAGAAAATCTGTTTGAATCATCAATTGCAAAAATGGGGTCTGATACTCTTCCTGTGTTTGACCCACTTTTTTGTGAGCTTATTGAATATTCAGGATTTTCGAAGCACTTTTTTGTGAATATTCTATTTTACAAATAATCTGGAAAGTCTATAAACCTTATATATAATAAATGACAGAGCATATTAAATGGTGTCTGTCCCTCTTTATATATATTCTATAAACCTCTTGTGAAGACTGCTTTAAGCAATATAATATGGTATCCCTTTTAGTCCTTATATTATTTTTATCCAAATTTATTGCAATAATTCACCTGTTATTTCTTCAAATTTTTCCTTAAATACTTTTACAATATCAGGATCAAATTGCGTTCCACTACAACGAATCAATTCCTCTAAGGCTTCTTTACTACTTTTTGATTTTCTATACTTTCGCTCAGAAGTCATAGCATCATAAGCATCTGCAACACAAATAATCCTTGCTTTTAACGGAATATCTTTGCCACTTTTTTGATATGGATAACCATTTCCATCCCAGTGTTCATGATGCGCTAATACTATATCTGCAATAGTTCTTGTTTCTGAAGAGGAGTTTAAAATTCTAAAACCAATTTCTGAATGTGTTTGTATCACCCGGTATTCATCATCTGTCAATGGTCCAGTTTTGTTTAGAATTGAGGATGGGATAATAATCTTTCCAATATCATGCAGTAATCCAGCATTTTTAACTTCATTACAGTCGTGCTGTGGTAATTTCATAGCTTTTGCGATCCCAAAGCTTATTTTTGATACACTTTTTACATGTCTTTTAGTGTATTCATCTTTCTCATTTAAAGTTGCAATGATTGCATCAATAGCGGATTGTCTCATGGATGGAACTTTTTTTAACTTCGATTGATACATTCGGTCTTCTGCAAGACGGAAAAGTTGATTTATTTTTAACTTTTCATTGTATTTTGTTCCAATCCCAAATGAGATGGATAATGCAATATTTTCAACTCTTACTTTTGCGGATTCATTATTCAAAATATCTACAATATTTTTTGCATTTTCCTCTGTGCACTCTGACAATATCCCCACAAATTCATCTCCACCTAAACGACAAATCACTGCGTTTTCTGGTGTGAATTCTTTTAGTAAATGCGCAGTCTTCTGTAACAATAAATCTCCACTTTCATGACCAAAAGCATCATTCATTAATTTTAAACCATTAATATCTGCCATAATTATTGAAATTGGAAACTGTTTCAATTTTTCAAGACGTATCATTTCCTCTTCATAGTATCTTCGGTTATATAAATTTGTCAAGGAATCATTATAACTTAAATTCAGTAGTTGCGCTTTATATGTATGTTCATTTGTGATATCAACAAAACTAATAATAATTTCATTTATTTCTTTTTTTGAATCAAAGCGAATATATCCATCGACCTTCACCCAGCATAGACGATTGTTTTGTTTTATTCCAATTATGTAGTCTTTATAGGATTTTTGTAAAGAAATTGCCTTGGAAACAGGATAATCACATGTATCTAATATTTCTTCATCCTCATTTACAAAATACCAATATGGATCCATTGCTGTTTTCCCCTGCATTTGTTCCTTCGTTAATCCAAGTATTTCTTCAGCGTTTTTATTGCAATCTAGTACAACTGAATCGGGACCATGTATAACTATCCCTGAACTAGAATGATTAATAAGTTCTCGATACCTCATTTCACTGTTTTGCAATTTACTTCTATTCTTTCGTAATTGTACGTTTTGAGACGAAATCCGATTTAATTGATTTTTATTTATCCATAGTGAAATATACACTAAAATAATAAATATGAAAAAGAAAGAAAATAAACTGGGCAAATTCTGTTCAGTTAAAGCAGGATTATAAATTATAAAGATTGCTAATCCAATTAATTGAAATATGGAAAAAAATAATGTTTCTATTTTTGATAGTAAAATTGAACTTAAAAAGATGAGTATACATAAATAAAAAACAGGAAAAAGATCATTTGGTCTTATAGAATGGTCAAATAAAATCGCTCCCCATACCATAAACACATTAGATATCATTAAAATATAAACTGAAATTTTATAAAGACCTTTTAAATTTAAATATATGCATACAAATTGGATAAAAATTAAAAGAGCAATTATTATATAGTAAGGTGTTAAAGTACCAACAAAAAATAAAGCTATTAATAATCCTGTTAAAATAAAGGCTAATCCATAATTAATATATAACAGGACAAATGCTTTATTTTTCATGGTGAAGTCTCGCATAGAATCTCCACTATTAAAGTTTGATTCCAATTTATTATTCATTCTTTTTATTATATTCATATTTTCACTCCAACCACAATTCTAGAACTTAAATGTTATTCCTGCATTTATAGACCGATTAAGCAATTCCAGAACAGGAACTGACCTCAATAAAGTCAAATTTGTATCGATCGGTAATATTTTCACATGTAGGATTAAACTCCCAATAATATATGATATCAATATTTTTTAAGGCCTAATCTTTCATTCCATCATTATTATTTGTCTTACAATCTCTATAAATAATTATAACATTATTTAAGTATTCTGAATTTAACTAGAAAGTATTCTTTTTTTGAAAAGCAATATGTGAATTGAATATGTAAAGAATTATTACTTCAAGATTTATTTCTATAAGCTATTTTATATTAACTATACTTAAATTCTCCCCCTTGGATTTACGCTTCTTTTTTTTTAAATTCTCCTCCAGATGGGAGCCATACGAAATCCTGAATAATCATTGGAACATTGATGATTCAAACGGATTTCTAGGTGGAAGATTAGAAAAAAATCTTCTTAGAGTACCCTCGAAGAGGGGGAGGGGTGTAAA
>CAZGZM010000163.1:121-5812 GCA_964529955.1 uncultured Thermotogaceae bacterium | reverse complement strand
TTCTCTTTTTTAAAGATGTTTTAGTTAAATCTTTTATATTTATGTACTTTTCTTTTATATAGCGATCATTGTTATCTACTATTCCCCTTAATATAACTTCATCGTCCTGGGACAGATTTTCAGTCAGTATTTTTGCATTCTCTCCAATGGCTTTGCAGGTTATAGAACTAGTATAGTCGGTCAAAACAAAGGTAATTATGTTGAACCTACCTGCCCTTGAATCAATTTCAACGATTTCACCTGAAACAGTAACTTTATTATCATTATCATCTATGCGGTTTATTGGTTTGGGAATTTCATTTATTTTTTTCCCAATAATTATCTTATTATTCTTTTTGGATTTTTTTATGTTCTTTTCTTCCTTTTTAATCAATGCTTCGGTTTCTTCTTTATATGCTTTAACTTCAACTTTATCGAGATAGATTTCATGATTAATACTTCTAGAAAAATATTTTTGAAGATTTTCTTTCAATTCATCTTCATGCTTAAATATAAAATCCATAATAAACTCATTTGGACACCCAATTAAAAATCTATCCTCTTTTATTTCTGTTTTTGATACTCTCAGATTATCTACTAACAATTGGGGAAGATTATTATAAAAACTCTCAATATTAAATTCCAGATTATTTCCTCTGTCCTTCGAATTTATAATTTTTATATACGAGTTAAAATTTTTCTTGAAGAAATTTTTGAATTCATCATTTAATTTTTTGAAATCACAGTTTTCTTTACAATTTTTTATATAGAGAATTATTTCTCTTCTACTAATATTTACACTTATATCTTCAACAACCAATTCATTGTGTTCTTTATCTGGCAAATACCCCTTTATTTTTTCAAATAATTTACTGAATTCATCATCTTTTAACTTTATATTTATTACCAATTTGTTCACCACCTATTAGAGATCTAGAAGTATATCTACACCAAGCAGTTGCCAATGCATCCGATGCATCATCCGGTTTCGGAGTTTCTGAAAGATTAAAAAAAATCTTTAGTGTTCGCTGAATCTGACCCTTTTCAGCCTTTCCATACCCCGTTACGGATTGCTTTATTTGATAAGGTGTATATTCGTAAATAGGAATTTGTTTTTTTTGAAGTGCTAAAACTGCAACTCCCATAGCCTGACTTACTTGGATTGCCGTTGAAACATTTCTAAAGAAAAAGAGCTTTTCTATAGATGCTTCAAAGGGATTAAATTCATTAATTATTTCTTTTATCCTTTCATAAATATATTCAAGTCTTTCAGGTATTGGTTGATTAGGCTTAGTTTGTATTACTCCATAGCTATTACAGCTAACCTTTGATCCATTAACCTCAATTACTCCATAACCCATTCTTCCAAATCCAGGATCAATTCCGAGAATACAAAAATTATTTTTTTTCAAAAAGACACCTCCAACTATATTAAATCACAATAACATTAAAAAAATAAAAAAGCGATCCTGGGGAAAGGATCGCTTTATTCGTAAAATCAATTTTCCACAACGGGGAAATATCTTTTCGAACAGGGGTGGGGTTAGCATTTATACATTAATCGTGACATTGGGGTTCATTTATTACCTAATTTCATGTTTATTGTAATCTACAATTGATTATTTTCGATTACCGTAATTTTACGTTTTGTTAAAATAATATGCGTATTCTTTCACTTTTATTTCTAAAAGATAGAATTTAATCTATAATAAAGTATATTCAGCTATAAACAATTATAATCAAAAATATCTTTTATTAATGTTATTTTTTTTTCTAATCGTTTATTAAATTAATCTCCGTAAAGGTTATAATTATTAGGAGGTGATAAATTTTATGAAAAATCTAGAGAAATTATTGAAGAAATTTAGGGAAATCTCTTATTTGAACTCCGCTTTATCCCTTCTTCAATGGGACCAAAGAACATATCTCCCTTCTGATTCTGGAAAGGATCGCTCAGAAGTAATTGGATATCTTTCATCTGAGTTTCAAAAAAAAGTTATTTCAAAGGATACAGAAGATTTACTAGCAAATATTCAACAAGAAATATTAGATATGCCTGAAAAAAGAATTTATACTCTCATTAAAAGAAATTATAATAGACTCAAAAATATTCCCCCAAAACTTTATTTAGAGTATAGAAAATCTATCTCTTCCGCCCAAAATATTTGGGTTAAAGCTAAATCAGAAAACAATTACGAGTTATTCAAACCATATCTTAAAAGGAATATTGATTTATCTAGAGAAATTGCCTTTGCAAATGGATATTCCGATAATCCATACGACTACTTTTTAGATATTTACGACTTTGGAATGAATGAAGAAAAAATTAATGAAATCCTTTCTACATTTAAAGATGATCTTATAAATTTAACTAATAAAATCCTCCACTCTCAGGAGATAAATGATTCCTTTTTAAATAAAAATTTTTCAATAGATGGGCAAAAAAAACTTTGTAAATATGTTTTGGAAAAATTTTCATTCAATTTTAAGCAGGGAAGATTTGATGAATCTATTCATCCATTTACTATTTCGATCAGCAGAGACGATGTAAGAATTACTACAGATTTTAAACCTAGTAATTTCATTTCTTCTCTTTACGGAACTATTCATGAGTGCGGACATGCCCTTTATGAAATGGGTTTTGACAAAAAATATATATGGACACCTATATCACAGGGAGCCTCATTTTCAATACATGAGTCTCAATCAAGATTATTAGAAAATCTAATTGGAAAAAGCTATCCCTTTACAAAGTTTCTGTTCCCCCATATTAAAAATATTTTTAATGAAATGCAAGATGTAAAACTTATTGATTTCTATAAGGCAATTAATAAAGTTAAAAAACAACCTATAAGAATAGAAGCTGATGAAGTCACATATAATTTGCATATTTTAATAAGATACGAAATAGAAAGCGCTTTGTTAAAAAACCAAACAAACTTAGATGATTTACCCGAATTATGGAATGAAAAAATGAAAAAATACTTAAATATTTATCCCGAGAATCCTTCGGAGGGAGTTTTACAGGATATTCATTGGTCAGGTGGAAAATTTGGATACTTTCCTTCTTATATGCTGGGTAACCTTATTTCTTGCCAAATATTTCAAAAGTTATTGAAAGAAAATACTGATATATTTGAATCTGTAAGTATGGGAGATTTTTCACAGCTGATATTATGGTTAAGGGAAAACATTCATAAATATGGAGCACTATATGATACTAATGAATTAATAAAGAAAATTACAGGCAAGGAGCTTTCTCCTGAACATTTTATGAATTATTTGAGAATAAAATATAGTGAAATATACAATATCTTTTAAGGAGTGAAATAATGATTTTTTTAATTATTCTAATAGTTTTATTTGGTGCATGGATAGGTGTAGGTTTTCTTTTTTCAAATCTTGCAAACAAACCAAAAGTTAGAGATTTTGAATATACAATAAACTTTAGTATAGAAGAAGGAGACTATACAAGAGAATATGTGGAAAATCTTAAGTATGAAGAAATATATATTAAATCAAAATTTGGATACAGTTTATATGGAAATTTCTTTCCTGGAACAAATCCAAATAAAGCTGTGGTACTAGTACATGGATATACCTGGACACATGCTGGAACATTGAAATATTTGGATATATTTAGAAAAAAGGGATATAATGTGCTTCTTTTTGATAATCGATATCATGGATTCAGTGGTGGAGACTTCACAAGTTTTGGATTCTTTGAGAAATATGATTTAAAAACCTGTGTTGATTTGATGTTTAAAAAATTAGGAAATGATATTAAAATTGGAGTAATGGGAGAATCTCTGGGTGGAGGTACGGTAATTCAATATTCTTCTATTGATGACAGAATTTCATTTGTTATTGCAGATTGTCCTTATTCAGATTTAAAGAAGCAGCTAGGTTATAGATTAAAAAAAGACTATAAACTACCCTTTTTTTTAGTTATTCCTATATCAAGTTTAATATCAAGATTAAGATTTAAATTTTTTTTTGGAGAAGTTTCACCTATTAAAGATATCAGAAATAATGATGTGCCATTACTATTAATTCACGGAGAAGCTGATGATTATGTTCCAACATTTATGAGTAAAGAATTGTACGAAGCCAAAAATATGGGAAAAAAGGAACTATTTCTAGTTCCTTATGCTAAACACGCTGAATCTTATTTATTAAATCGAAAAGAGTATGAAGACGTTGTTTATAATTTTTTAAATAAAATTGATCTATAATTTTCTCTGAAACTTTATAAATTCCTTTGATAAATCAGGATCAAATTGTTTTCCCGATTTATCTTCTATTTCTCTAACTGCCTGAGTAGAAGTTAAAGCATTTTTATAAACTCTAAAATTAATCATTGCATCGTAAGAATCCGCAATATTAATAATTCTAGAATAAAAAGGTATTTCCTCTTTAGAGAGGTGATCGGGATAACCATTACCATCCCACCTCTCATGATGATGCTTTATCGAAGGGAGTAAAGTGTCAAAATTATCAAAAGCATCAAAAATACAGTCAATCCATTTAGTATGATTATTGAGTTTTTTCTTTTCTTCCAGTGATAACTTTTCAGATTTATTTAAAATCTTTTTTGGAACAAAAATCTTACCCAAATCGTGGGCAAATGCTGCCCAATATATTTCGTTTTGATCGTTTGGTGACATCCCAATTGCTTCAGCAAACTTTTTTGAATAAAAACCGACTCTACTACTATGAGCATATTCAAATACATTTCTAGATTCCCAAATATTAACTAGTTCAGTAATAATATTACATTCTTCCTCAAATGTGAATTGTTGATTTGATACCAGTACAGAGTAGAAAAAGAACTTACTTAAAAGTATGAAATCATTAAGATCATATAGTTCAAGATCTCTTTTAAGTTTTAGAATTTTAATATCAACCGAAGGCATTTTTTCGCATTCGAATCTTATAACTACCTGGCTTGAGTTATTTAAAGCATAACAACTTAAATTACAGGTATAAAAATCATTAATAAAATTAAAATTCCTAAGAGGAATATTAATCCTAAAGATAAGATCCAATCCTCCTATTTGTGTTTGATCGTTTAATAAAACAGAATCTTTATAAAAACTTTGAAAAGGTAAATTTTCAAAAATCTCATATGTTTTCAATACTTTATTCATAGTCTGACTCCTTCGTATTCATACAATAATCTACTCTGCGTATTACTTTTTTTCTAAAACCTTTAGTTACTCTCAAAATAAAACTATATTATTATTAATCTAATTTAAAAAATAGATTTTTATATATTTTTGCTATCAATTTATCAATTATCTTTCTTTCCTATTTGAACTAACAACTACCACTCTAAAATTAATTCTTCTGAACTGTAAACACTATCCATTACTCTATTTGATTCCTTTACAATTGACTCTTCTGTATTTATTAAATTTATATTTTCCATTATTTGAGCCCCCTTACCACTCTAAAATTAGTTCTTCTGAACTGTAAACACTATCCATTACTCTATTTGATTCCTTTACAATTGATTCTTCTGTATTTATTAAATCTATATTCTCCATAATTCAACCTCTCTTTCTAACTTTAAATAAGCAAATTCCCTCATAAACTCTAGGTTATCTATGTCAGGCGGGTCATATGCATACATTCCTCTGAATCCACCAGCTTCAAGGTTATCTATGTCAGGCGGGTCATATGCATACATTCCTCTGAATCCACCAGCTT
>CAZGZM010000162.1:0-5834 GCA_964529955.1 uncultured Thermotogaceae bacterium | reverse complement strand
TCTGCAATTGATACAAATGAACAAAATGAAAATTATTTAAATGTTGTTGAAGCTACAGTTTTAGCGTTAAGAGAGATTCAAAAATCTTTTAGAGTTGAGTATTTAGATATTGTTCAATACGGTTTGACAAAAATTCTAATTTGTGTTTGTTCAATTAATATTAATGGAACAAGAATAAAAAGTGTTAGTGCCGATTTTTTCAATGATAGTAAACTTGAGAATGTTGTAATGTGCATAATTGAATCGATGAACAAAATATTTTCAAAAGTTGAAAAGAGAAGATAAATTATATTGATTGTTTTTTATTTTAAATGATAATTGATTTTATTTAAATGGAGAAATGATCGATGGTTTTTCCCTTTGTATTTTTAAAGGTTAAAGGAGGAAAAGATGACAATAGAAAAATGGTTAAATAAATTTTATCCTGTTTTTAGTAAAGATGATATTGTTTCCTCAATAATTGAAGAAAAGAAAATGATACCGCTTAAAACAGTTTTAATAAAGGATAATTCAAATAAATTATATGGTACCGTAAATATTGAGAAATTAAAAAAAAGTGATGGAAATAAAAAAATCTCTGATATTTCAGAAGAAGTTCTTTATTATTGTTATGAAGATGATTACATAGAAGATGCTGCATTAATGATGATAGAAAGTCATGATTTTACTTTGCCAGTTATTAATAAAAATGGTGAAATCTGTGGAGTAATAACAGTTTTTGAGATTCTGGAAGCTTTGATGGAATTTACTTCTATGGATCAACCCGGATTAAAAATATCTCTAATTTTAAAAAATGAACCAGGTTCTTTAAGAAAAGTAGTAGATGCTTTTGCAGATATTGAAATAAATATTCTTTCGATTATGACATCCTCTTATGAAGAAAGCAATAAAAGAGTTGTTATAAGAACAGAAGAAAGAGATATTTCTGAAGTAAAAAGAGTGCTTGATAATATAAGTATTGATTATGAATCTATAACAAGAGAAGAGGGATTCAGTGCCTGAAATTATTAAATATTTTTTGCTTGGTTCTATTCAAGGAGGGACAGAATTTCTGCCAATTTCTTCTTCTGGCCATTTAACTATTTTTTCATATTTGTTCAATATGCAATATGCTGATAAATCAGTATATTTTTTTGAATTATTACACTTGGGGACTTTTTTTGCTGTACTTTTATTTACTTACAAACAAGTATGGATGATTTTTTCTGGATTGTTTTATAAAAATAAAAGAAAAGATTCAATTAAATATATTCTTCTTTTATTAATATCAACTGTACCAGCAGTAATTTTTGGTTTTTTATTTGAGAATCAAATATCTGAAATATTCTCTAGACCGGATATAGCAGCATATTTTATGTTTTTTACAGCAGTTATTTTATTTTTTAGTGATAAATTCGTTGGTAAAAAGAAAATTATAAAAATTACTTTTTTTAATGCTCTTTTAGTAGGCTTATTTCAGGCGTTAGCGTTATTTCCGGGAATATCAAGAAGCGGAATGACGCTTTTTGCTGCTTTATTAATAGGGCTTTCAAGATCTGAGGCTCTTAAGTATTCCTTTCTAATGAGTTTACCAGTTACTTTGGGTGCTGGAATTTTGCATATAAACAAAATAGAATTAAATCAGTTTACTCTTACAGGTTTTTTTGCAGCTTTTTTAGTGGGTATAATAGGATTATGGTTGTTAAAGAAATTAGTTTTAAATAAAAGATTAAAATATTTCTCAATATATTTGGTTGTATTTGCTTTGGTTTTTTTAATTTTATATTTTATTTAGGAGGTGATTTGAAATGAAAGTATTATTCTGTTCATATGAAGTATATCCCTTTGCAAAAGTTGGAGGATTAGCTGATGTAGCTGGCTCGCTTCCAAAATATATTAAAGATAAGGGTGTAGATGTTGATGTTATAATGCCTTATCATAAAACAATTGATTCTAATCTTACTGAAGATACCGGATTAGAAATAAATACTATTAAAATAAAAGAAAAAATCAAATTTAAAATATATCAATCTTACCTAGGAAAAAGTAATGTGAAAATATATTTATTAAAGAATGATAATCTCTTTAATTCGGATGATATTTATTCAGGAGACAATCTATTTTTAAAAACACTTTCAATATGTGAAATTATAGCAAATTTTGCTAAAGAAAATAATTATGATTTGATTCATTTAAATGATTGGCATGTAGGCTTAGCAGCGGTATATAATCATATTTATTATGGAAAAATCCCTACTCTTTTTTCAATTCATAATATGGCTTATCAAGGGGATTTCCCCAAGGATTTGTTTATTCAAACAGGATTGCCAAAAGAATCGTTTTCTAAAATACAAAAGAATGATCAGATAAACTTTATGAAAAGTGCTCTAATTTACAGTAATGCAATAAATACCGTTAGCAAATCTTATGCTGAAGAGATAAAAACTTGTGAATTTGGAGCTGGACTAGAAGATATTCTTGTCAACCGCCACAATAATCTTTATGGAATTTTAAATGGTATTGACTATGAAACAAACAACCCAGAAACTGATAAAAGAATTTCAAATAATTTTTCAAAAAATAATTTATCTGGAAAAGATAAATGCAAAAAAGCACTTCAAGAAAAATGTAATTTAAAAAATAAAAATGTTCCGCTTTTTGGTTTGATTTCAAGATTATATGATCAAAAGGGTTTGGATCTTTTACAAAATATTACAGAGGAATTTTTAAAGGAAGACATTCAATTTGTTATTTTGGGTACTGGAGATAAAAAAATTGAAGATTTCTTTTTAAAAATCCAAAGAAAATATAAGGGTAAGTTTTCATCAAATACTATGTTTGATATTAATCTTGCCCAGGAGATTTATGCTGGAAGTGACTTTTTTGTCATGCCTTCAAGATATGAGCCCTGTGGTCTTGGGCAGATGTTTGCAATGAGATATGGAACAATTCCAGTTGTAAGATATACGGGAGGGTTAATTGATTCAGTGGATGAATTTAATAGTAATAACAAATACGGTACAGGGTTTGGTTTTTTTGATTATTCATCAGAACAATTATTTAAATCTTTAAATAAAGCTAAAGAAATATTTTATAAGGAAGATTTTGATATAATAAGAAAAAATTGCATGAGTAAAGATTTTTCATGGAATAATTCAGCTGAAAAGTATATAGAATTATATAAACAATATATTGATTAAAGGAGTAATAAATGAGAGAACTACGGAAAGATCCGATTATCAAAAGATGGGTAATTATAGCTACCGAAAGAACAAAAAGACCTCATGATTTTATTAATTTTAAAGAAGAATCACAGGCTGTTTTTTGTCCCTTTGATTATGGAAACGAGCATACAACTCCTTCAGAAATATTGGCGTTTAGGCCTAAAGATACAGAACCAAATAGTCCTGGATGGTGGGTTCGGGTTGTACCGAATAAATTCCCTGTTTTAACTAGCGAAATTGAACCAGAGAGATTCGGACATGGAATGTATGATGTTATAAAAGGGTTTGGAACTCATGAAGTAATAATTGAAACTCCTGAACACGATTCTCATATGGCTACAATGCCTTATAAACAAGTAAAAGAAGTTATCTGGGCATATATAAAAAGATTTAGAAACTTGGAAAAGAATAAAAATATAAAATATATTTTAATTTTCAAAAATCATGGTAAAGAAGCTGGTGCTTCTCTTACCCATTCTCATAGCCAGTTAATAGCAACACCGGTTATTCCCAAAAGAGTATCAGAAGAAATAAAAGGTTCTAGGAGTTATTATAAATTCAGAGAAAGATGTGTTTATTGTGATATGGTTACCCAGGAACTTTCAGAAGGAACAAGAATAGTTGAAGAGAATGAACTTTTTTTAGCTTTTGAACCATTTGCTGCGAGATTTCCATTTGAAACATGGATCTTACCTAAAAAACATTCTTACAATTTTGGAATGTTATCACCTAATGAGATAGATAAATTTGCTAGAGTTTTAAAAAATACTTTATTTAAAATATATAAATCTCTTGATAATCCCCCCTTTAATTTCATGCTTCATACTGGAATTAATTCATTAAAAGGGGAAGAGTATTATCACTGGCATTTAGAAATAGTTCCAAGATTGACGGATGTTGCTGGCTTTGAGTGGGGATCTGGTTTTTATATTAATCCTGTTCCCCCAGAACATGCTGCAAGCTTTTTAAGAGAAATAGAAATAAAAGAAGGAGATATTGATGAAGATTAAATTTGATGATTTTTTATTCCAAAATTTAGAAGCTTTGTCGATGTTAAAATTAAAGAGGAATGAAAGAGAGATAATAAAAAAAGATATTATAAATATTTTAAAGTATATGGAAATGCTTGATGAATTAGATATAAGTAATGAAGAGGAAATGATTACTCCTCTTGAAAGGGATATAAATCTTAGAGAAGATAAAATTCATAAATCAGAGGATGTTTCTTCTATTATTGAAGAATTTCCCGAAAAAAAAGATAGCTACATAAAAATACCAGCAATATATAATAATGAATGAAAAAGGAAAGAAATATGAGGATATCGCATGCGAATATATTAAAGATAAGCTTAGATATAAAATATTAGAAAGGAATTTTAGAATAAAATTTGGAGAAATTGATATTATAGCTGAACATAAAAAATGTTTGATATTCATAGAAGTTAAAGGTGGGAAAGGTTTTATTTTACCAAGGTTAAGAGTGAACGAAACAAAAATAAAGAAAATAGAAATTACTGCAAATTATTATATTAAAAACCAAAATAAAATATATAAAGAAATTAGAGTAGATGTAATAGAAATTCTTGATAATGGTGAAATAAGTTATTTTGAAGGAATAAGTAGGTGGTAAATATGAGAAATGATAGAGAAATTAAGAAATATTACAGTTTATGGTATGAAAATTCTTCTGAGAAAGACAAAAAGAAGCTCTCTGAAATGTCTGTTAAGGAAATAGAAGATTCTTTTTATAAGAATTTGGAATTTGGGACAGGTGGTATGAGAGGTAAAATGGGTTTTGGTACAAATAGGATGAATATTTATACTATTACTCGAGCGACTATCGGTTTTGGGAAGTGGATAAAAGAAAATTATGAAGATCCTTCAGTTTCAATTGCTTTTGATACAAGAAATAATTCCTTTGAGTTTGCTGTAACTTGTGCCAAAGCCTTATCTTCTTTAAATATCAGAGTGTATTTGTTTTCAGAACCGACAGCAACACCAATTCTATCCTATGCGGTAAGGCAATTAAAATGCTCTGGAGGAATAATAATTACTGCAAGTCACAATCCACCAATTTATAATGGATACAAAGTTTATACATCAGACGGAACACAAGCAGTTCCGATTTATGCAAATCAAATAATTAAAAAAATTGAAGAAGAGGTTTTCTTTAGCAACTATAAAATTAATGAAAATAAGATAACATTAATTTTTAATTCTATTATAGAAAAATATATTGAAAAAATATATTCTGAAGTATCTCCTTTCATTGAAAATAAAATCGAAAATGAAAAGATTGTTTATAGCCCTCTTCATGGTGTTGGATTAAAACCGGTGAATATGATACTTAAAAAAATTGGATTTGAAGTTTTAAATGTACTTGAACAAATAACCCCTGATGGAAATTTTCCTTCTGTTTCTTATCCTAATCCAGAAGATATAAAAGCATTTGATTATAGTATTAAATGTGCAGAAAATAATAACGTGCCTATTATTTTTGCTACAGATCCTGATACAGATAGATTAGGAGTTATGGTAAAAAACGCAGACAAGTTTACAGCCCTTACTGGAAACCAAGTTGGAATTATAATGGCGAATTATTTATTAGAAAAAACCAGGGAAAAAAATATT
>CAZGZM010000161.1:0-5864 GCA_964529955.1 uncultured Thermotogaceae bacterium | reverse complement strand
CATAAAAAACAACAGCCACGTCACCGGTTACAGGGTCACAGGTAATCCAAGGGAGTTAAATTGGAATCTGAACCCCAAATCATATTTCAAACGCCCGTATCAGCAGTAATAGATGGAAATGATGGTCCTGGTCAATGTGTTTCAATAAAGGCAATGGATTTAGCTATCGAAAAAGCATCAAAAAATATGATAGGTTTAGTAACAGTTAAAAATTCAAATCATTATGGAATCACAGCATACTATTCTGAGAAAGCCTTAAAAAAAGATATGATTGGTATAGCAATGACCAATAGTTATCCCCTAGTAGTTCCAACCTTTGGAAAAGAATCAATTTTAGGAACAAATCCTTTGTCTGTAGGGATTCCTGCGATCAATTACCCCTTTTTACTTGATATGGCTACAAGCGTAGTTACAAGAGGAAAAATTGAAGTATACAGAAGACATAACAAGGAAATACTTCCAGGTTGGGCTATCAATAAAGAAGGAATAACAACAAAATCACCTGATGAAGTAATAAATAATTTCAACGAAAGAAATTATGGTGGGATATTACCCTTAGGAGGAATAGGTGAAGAATCAGGAGGACATAAAGGATTCGGTTTATCATTACTCGTTGATTTATTAACAGCAGGACTGTCTCTCGGACAATTCAGTTCAAAAACATATCAATCTAAAAAACCTGGAGTGTGTCACTTTTTCGGTGCTATAAATTTAGATATTTTTGGAAATAAAAATAAAATAAAGGAAAATATTGATTCAATTATTAAAGAAGTAAAAAATTCAAAAAAAGCTAATGGGAAAAACAAAATATATTATCATGGGGAAAAGGAATATCAGGCTAGAGAAGAGTCACTAAAAAATGGAGTAAAGATTCTTAATAAAACCTATGATGAATTAAAAAAGATAGCTTTAAAAAATAATATTAATTTAATTAGAATATAACCAATTTTTTCATGAATATAAATCGAAGCACCTCAAAACCCGACCCGAAAAATTTATTAGAGAGGCGTCCCCTCTCTATTTTTTTTAAAAAATAGATGAATTTAGTAACCTTTTACGTGTATAACTGGGTTGATAATTTTTCCATTTGAAAGATAAGTTCGAATACGATTAACAGTAGAATTTATAAATAAATTGAGTCCTTCAGCTGATTCAGATGCAACATGCGGTGAAATAACAACATTTGAAAGTTTATGAAAGGGGTAAATCGAGGGTAAACAAGCAGATTCATTTTCTGGATAGCAATACCAAACATCAATTCCTGCGCCTTTGATATCACCGTTTTTTAATGCTTCAAAAAATGATTTTTCCTCAATCACATTTCCTCTACCTACATTAATTACAAAAGAACCATATAAAAGATTGATGTTAGAAGAATTGATGAGATGCCTGGTTTCATTGGTTAAAGGAAGTGTATTAAAACAAACTTGTGTGTTCTTTAGTGCATCTTTTAAGTCTGTAGTGTATTTCACCTGAGAATAGGTAATATTTTTATTTATATGACGTTTGAAGGCTATGATTGAACAATCGTAAGGAGCTAAGAGTTGTGCTATTGCTTTACCAATAGCTCCAAAACCAAGGATAGTGCATGATTTGTCATAAAGAGATGTCCAATTTTGATATTGCTTGTTTTTAGTAAGATAACCGCTCCATATACCTTTTTCAAGACGTTTATGAAATTCAACCGTTCGACCCATCACAGCAAGTGCAAGTCCAATAGCTTTTTCAGCAACATATTTAGAATTCCAATGAGTATTCGAGAGCTGAATGTTCAATTTTCTTAGCAGTTCAAGAGGTAAAGAATCAACCCCAGCAAAGGGTGTAAAAATTACTTTTAGCTTTTTTGCACTATGTAATTCATCTTCAGAAATAGTTTGCAATACCAAAACATCTGACCGCTCAATTATAATTTTTGGGTCATTATCAACGGAACAAATAAAAGACTGTTCTGGAAATTCTTCCTTCAATTTTGTAAAAACTATTTGCCAATTTTCATCCCAATTTTTTATTAGAAAACCAATTAACATTTTTTCATCCTTTCATTTATAATTAATGTTAATTTATACCTGTTTAAATAAATAGAGTTTTAAATACTAATTTTAATTATAGCATATTGTAATCATATATCTTTACGTATTAGGCTATTAATGCAAAACAAGTGATTTATATAATATTATAGAAATTAATTAATTATTTTATAGATTTAAAAATAAAATTTTAAAATATGTGATTTTTTAAAATTTATTATCTATATAATTGGATATAATCAATTGAATGATTACATATTTAATAGCTAATGAAAAATCATTTTAAACTACAATGAAATGAACAAAAAAATAAATAAGACATCTCTTTTTAGGATTTATAGATTTAAATTTAAAAAATAAAAAATTCTGCAGTAAAAAAGAATAATTGTAAATGTTTGTACTCAATAATAAAATGTTTTAAGTATTAAAAATTTACAAAACTTGCTTTTCATAATTTATGTTCTTTCCTTTCAGTGAAAAATAAACAATTTCACTAGCATTATCGATTAATTTTAAAAGCAAATGATTATTAGAAAAATCTTTACTTTTCCACTTAATCATTAAAAAATATATATATTTGGAAACATTCTCTAGAAGTTTCTTTTTGAGAATATAAAAAAAATATTTGTCTTGATTTTTCCATCAGATAAATGATCAGTAAAATTATATATATGGAAAAATTATCAGTTTTTATTATTCCATAGCAATTTAAATTATTAATTAACGTATCAAATTGAATATCTCCGAAGAAGTATTTATAATAACAATAAAATATATACTTAATCCATCTCTGATTTTTGAAAACCTGGTTCCACTACTTTTTTAAATCATTGTTGCATGTATTGTATCATTGTTGATTAGGATAATGGAATTGAACACTAATTTACATTTAAAGGTGCATTTCGCTATATCAATGGGTATTGCTATGTTTGTATTTCAAATTATAATTTGAAAATAAAAAATTAGTTTTCATATGTTAGTTAATAGATATTAGATATAAAAAAAGAATATTTGTGTTACTAATATCCTAATTTTATAATCACTTAGTCTGGTTTCTTAGTTCTCTAAAAGATTATCTGCTACTGTTTTACCATTATTTGGTATCCGCTTATCTGTGGAATCTACTGCTCTTTCGTTAGTATCTTAACTTTGGAAGCTTTTTAATCCCTGCATCATTCTGTTTTTATGTTAGAATGAAAAATGATTTAAAAAGATTAATTTTGCAAAATATTAATTGTTTAGAGGTGTTATATGAAAAGATTATTGATACTTTTGATTCTATTTACTCTAGCGTTTTCCCTGCTTTCTGCTGAAGATACAAAGGAAGAGTTTAAAAATCTTCCGAACGTAATTGTTTTGACAACGGGAGGTACGATTGCAGGAAAGGGTACTTCTGAAACTGCTTCGGAATATACAGCAGGAAAATTAAGCGGAGATGAGTTGATAGAAGCGGTACCTGGGTTGCAAAATATAGCTCATATAACAGTAGAAGAGATCAGTAATGTACCAAGTCAGGATATGAGCATTGAAATCTGGTTGAAATTAGCTAAAAGACTCAACGAAATATTGAGTCTGAGTGACTGTGATGGAATTGTAATTACTCATGGTACTGACACGATGGAAGAAACAGCTTATTTTCTGAATCTTACTGTTCATAGTGAAAAACCCATTGTTATAACTGGGTCAATGAGACCTTCAACTTCTATCAGCGCAGACGGTGATATAAATTTATACAATGCAGTTGCTGTAGCAACCTGTGAAGAATCTTCTGGAAGAGGAGTTCTCATTCTAATGAATGATGAGATATATACTGCTCGTGATGTTACCAAAAGTAACACAACAAACGTTGATACTTTTATAAATACTAATGGAGGGCCAATAGGATACACTCATTTTGGAAAAATTTCATATTATTATCAGACTGAAAAACTTCATACAGTGGACAGTGAATTTAATATAGAATCTTTGAGTAAATTACCACGAGTTGAAATCATTTATGGATATGCTGATTCAAATGAAATATTTGTTGATGCAGCAATTAATGCGGGTGTTGATGGTATAGTTTTTGCAGGAGTTGGAAACGGCAATAGTTCATCTGTGACACTTAATGCTTTAAAAGAAGCTGTTGAAAAAAATATTGCTGTTGTTATAAGCTCAAGAACAGGTAGTGGGATTGTTTATAGAAATTCTGAATATGATTTTGACGAATATGATTTTATTTCTTCAGACAATTTGAATCCTCAAAAAGCAAGAATCCTATTGATGTTGGCACTCACAGAAACTGATAGCACTGATAAGATACAGGAATATTTTTATAAGTATTAAAAAGAGAAGCTTAAAAGCAGGATATAGGATATGGGATATAGTAAAAATGGCATAGCTGCTGGTTGTTAGCAAGTAAAGTTGTTAGCAATGTATAGTGTCGTTTCGTGTTGTGAGTAGTGTTTATAAAAAATCAGAAATTAAATAATTAATAATCATGAACATAAAGAACAAAAATCTTTATTGATTTCCTGATGAGAGTTAGGGCAGTAGAAATCTTTTTTTAATAATAGCCAATAACTAACAACTAAAAACTAAATGAAGCTAATGGCATTAACGATTGTACGGAAGAGCATTTAATTGCTGGGTTCTAGTAAGAATAGTTGTTAGAAAAAAGATGTGCTTGGGTTATATTTATGTATGCTACCTCACCTATTGCTAAGATATGATATTTTTTTTTATTCCCTATAACTAAAAAAACTCCACCAATAAATGGTGGAGAAGGTGAAAAAGTTTACTCAAACTGAAATAGGTTTATATGCTATGAATAATAGCTGAATTACCAGTTGATGATATTTTTTAATAATTGTTCATTATCTGCTGCATCAATATAATTGCCTGCTGGAAGAGTACCTCCATTTGAAAATATATTCGAATCACTAACAGCTACAATTTTTCAGCTCAATATTGATTGAGCAGCAACTACAGGAAATGGACCTGAAAAAACAATGCTATCCGTTTCATCTTTCAGATTATACGAACAAAATGAAGAAGTACTAGAATCAAATACTGGAGCACCTAAATATGAAACAGCACTTGTATTTGCTATTGATAATGCATTTCCAGAAACACTTAATGTTGTTGCAGCGAATGGAATAATTGAGTTCAAACCAGTAGTAACAGGATGTGATAAAAAACTACTTACAATAGGCCAATCGTTATTATTATCATATTTATTTATATCATCCTTAACTACTTCGTTATTAAATGAAATACCTGAGCTTAAGTAAGAAAGAATATTGTTTAATGGTGTATTATCATAATAACCACCCCATTCACCTATCAATAAAAGTTTTCTTCCGCATTTTGAAAGGAATGTAGAAACTTGTTGCTTTTCAGAAACTGAATATTCAGTTTCTGGTACAGGGATAATAAAAACACCATAGTTCTCTGGAAAGAAACCTGAACTTGAAGTATAATTCACAGTGTAACCCATTGTTTGTAATATGCTTATAGACTTAGCAAATTTTGTAAGTACATTATTTCCGATGTATTTTTTGTTATTGTGATTACTATCAATTAATACTACTTTCGGAACATTACATATTGGAACAACACATGATGAAACAAAAAGCATTAATACAAAAGTTATAATTACAATAATAAAAATTCTTTTTTTCATTCTATCATCTCCCTATGTTTCAAACCCTTCTTTTCGAAGGCAATGATTTATTTTATTTAGATTTAAACTAATGTTGTATATTTATTATAGTCTTATTTTTAAAGAAATATAAGAAAATAAAAGACACTATACTTACACATAATATTAAAAAGTGATAATTATACTATGATTAG
>CAZGZM010000160.1:0-5895 GCA_964529955.1 uncultured Thermotogaceae bacterium | reverse complement strand
TGTGAAAAAATCGAAAATAGATATGAAGGTTATATGCTAGGAAGCAAGATTATGAATTTAATACTAACCCCTTTTTATATCGTGATAAAGAGTCTTTATAAAGATGGGATAGCAAAAATTTCAGGTTCTGATAAGAACTTGGAAATAAAAGAACTGATAAATAGAGCTGATATTGGTTTCGAAGTAAAGGATAATTGTATATCATGTGGAATGTGTCAGAAAGTTTGTGCTGTCAACAACATCAAACTTGAAAATGGTAAACCAGTTTGGCTTCATAAATGCGAAAACTGTCTTGCTTGTTTTAATTTGTGTCCTCAGGAAGCAATTGAAACAAAAATAGTTAGTAAAAACTATCATTATAAATTTCCTGGTTTAACTCCAGAAGAAATGATTGTTGAATAAGAAAATATGAAGCGAATGAGGAAATAACGCTAACAATGCCTATGAAGAAGAATTAATTTTTTTGAATAGCACTTAAATTATACTCCTGCTTGTGCGGAGTATCGAAGAATAAGGCGAGGAGTGGTAGGAAATCTTTTAATTGTTCGAAGGTAAACTCTTTCCTTTTTTTCTTTAAATTCTTCCACTTAGAGATCAGTTTGAATAATCAATACAGCAATAATAATCCAGGATTTCGTACTGAGTTGGGTGAAGAATATAGAAGATAGAGAGAATATAATTATTAATAAATAATAAAAGATGACTACCTATTTCCCTGCTGGCGAGGTACTCCTAACATGAAGAGGAGAATTTGAGTGCAGTGAATGGCTAATAATTAGATAAAAATTGACAACTGAAAATTAATAAATGAAATAGTAAAGATTAAATTAAATCTGCTCTGACTTATAAATCTCTCATAAATAAAGACTTGAACATAACCCGATATATATAGTCTAATATTATTGAAAAGAGGTGATATTATGTTTTATGTTGTAATTATTATTGTAGTAATTATTTTGACTGTTTTTCTTGTTGGACTAAAAACTTATAATACTAATGAAAATGGAGATCCTTTGAGTAAAACTGAAACAATAGATGTTAATGAGAGTTTTGATTCAGATGAAGAAATTATTGAAGTAAGTCCAGAGAATTATTCAATGCCTGAAGAGGAAGAATTAAAAATGCTGTTGAATGAGTTACAGTTTGATGTTACTCAAAATTGTGGAACTGAAAGAGCATTTGCAAATGAATACTGGAATAATTATGAAAAGGGAATTTATGTGGATGTTGTTACTGGTGAACCGCTATTTTTTTCTTCTGATAAATTCAAATCGAATACGGGATGGCCAAGTTTTACTAAACCGATAAGTCCTGATGTCCTGACTCTTCACGAAGATAGTTCTTTATTTATGAAAAGGGTTGAAGTTAAGAGCAGAATTGGCGATACACATCTTGGTCATGTTTTTGAAGATGGACCAGCCGAAGAGGGTGGATTGAGATACTGTATGAACAGTGCAGCATTGAAATTTATTCCACACGAAGAGATGGAACAGGAAGGTTATGGTTTTCTGATTGAATATTTAGATGAAGAAGAATAGAATTCTTTTATCTCTTATCTTTCGATTTATATACTGTATTTCTTAAAATATAAATAAGAAGAGATATTCCGGAAATAACAAGTACTATATATGCTATCCAATCTGGAACTGAAACAATTAATCTATTTATTATCATTGTTCCAAAGCATAAAATTAAAGAAATGATTAATAGCGAAATGTTTTTCTGTTTCATATTTTCTCCTTGGTTTTTTTTATTATATCAAAGAAGTAATCAATTTGATAATAATAAACAAAGAAGTAAATTTTTATTATTTTTATCAAAAAAATATTCAGGCTCCTGAGAGTCCGAAATTATTAGGATAATTAGTAATTAGGTAAAATGAAAAAATATTCATATGGATCCACTTGAAAAGAATGATAGCATAAATTCTTTAATCGATTAACTAGAAGAAAATTGAGATAATTTTTCAAATATAAGTTAACAAAAAGTTAGTAGTAGGTTCATAAGAGATATATAAGAATTTTAAAAAAGAGGATAATATTGGTAGGTTTAAGAAAATATAACAGATATGAAAGAAATGTTTAGCATGATATATTAATTGCAATTATTGCATAATAAATTCAAATATATTTCTTGATACTTTTCATGATAGCAGATAATTCAATTTTTTCATTTGGATAGGGAGTGTTTTTTCTTCTTTCTACATATGCTTCATATACCTCTTTCAAAAAGCCTAAATCTGATATTTCTTAATAAAATAACTATAAATTTTCATAAAACATATTTCTTTTTATAAGATCATATTTGATCTTAACTTTCATATCCTTAGTAGAAATATGTTTTTCTGTTCTGAAAGTATTATTAGAATGTTTATTATGACTGTTTAGAAAATCAAAGTTTTTCACGAAATCACAAACGTTATCTAAAGAGTTAGTGTTTGTTCTGTAGTTATAGGAATTTTTCTTTTTTCTTTCTTCTCTGGAAGCCAAATAAGCGAAAATTCCAGGGATAAAAATTAATAACTCATAGAATGATAAAGCTAATCCTATGGAAACAAATATTAAATAATAATATCCCTTTTTGGGCTTGGAGAATGAGAATGTTGAACTAAGCAATGTCATAATTGAAAAGATTAAGAATAGAACAAATTTCCAAATATATCTGGTTTCATCACCGAGAGAAATACCCATTAAACCAATGATGGAGAATCTTACTGTACCTATAAGGAGTACGATAGAAAAAACTAAACCAATGATAAAAGCACCGATTTTCATTTAGCACCTCATTATTAACTTTTCACATACTCCCAAAAAATTATATCGAAGAAAATATTATTTGTTAATCTCTAGATTTGATTTTAATGATCCTTATTAATCCAAGAATAAAATTTATTCCCGGGACATTTTTCATATATTCTTTGTATTCTTCTCCAAATTTTGCTATGTTTTGTTTATCAGCATTTAAAATGTCAAAATAAAGCAAGGGGATAACAATCAAACCTAATAATACAATCACAATATTTTGAGAAACTGAGATTAGCGCTAAACTGAGTAGTATTCCCGCTGTGTATTGAGGATGCCTTATTATTGAATATAATCCTGTCTTAACTAATTTATTTGTATGAACATAGCTTTCACCCTTTTTCACATTGCCTTTTCTTTTGAATATTAATATAGGTAAAAAACCAAATATTATGGATATTATCCAGATTATTATTCCTAACCATAGTAAAAGTAAATTCTGATTTTGATTGATTAAATTAAAAAATACTACAAGAATAAACTGGGTAACCAGTAAAATGCTCCAGATTATTGAATGAAAGTATTTAATCATTTTTATCACTCCTCGTATTTATCTTAACAAAAAAGAAAAGAGATTCTTCAGGAAAACCAGTATTAATAAGAGAAAATAAGGAGTTTCTTATTAGTTTTTTAAAGCAGGGAAAATCAAATAACCTGAATGACCAGTTACTTTAAGTCCATTATTCTTGTAAAATCTTATTGCTCTTTTATTTGAATCTATGCAGTATAGATAAGGGAGTTCTTTTTGATTATTAAAAATATTATTAATGGAATGATGAAGTAATACTTTCCCAAAACCTTTATACTGGTCACTTTTTTTAATTGCTATAATATCGATTTCTGATCCCTTAAGGATGTACATTCCAACAATCTCTTGTTTATTTAAAAGGATTTTGCATTCTTCTTTTTTTAATTTTTCGAGCCATTCTTTACGAAAATGCTCTTTATTTGGTAAATAGAATCCTTTTTCTGGATCAGGAAATGTGTGAGCAAGGGAACTATCAAGCATCTTGCATGCATCAGTTAAGTAATCCTCTTTATAAGATTCTATTGAATAATTTACAGGTAGGAATATCTTTAAATCTTTAAAATCATCTCTGTATGCAGTGAATTCATGAGTGTTATGACCTCTGCTCTCCAAGGAAAGTTCTTTCAGAACGTTATAAAGTATTTTATTAGTGGGAACAAACCAAACATTCATTACAGATGCAATTTTCCTTCTTGCCTTGTGAATCAAATCTATGAAATCTTTTTCAAGAAATTCTGGAATATCACTTTTAAAACCGGTTATTATCCTCAGTCTTCCTGAAAATATACATGAACAGAATGTACCATAATTTTCATCATCTGAAAAATATAGCTTATCTATAAAACCTCCAAATTCATTTGACCCATTTGCTCCTTCAAATATCCATTTTTCACCTTTATCTATTGTTTCGATCAAATTACTTGCTTTATTTTTTTCGCTTTTATTTGAGAAATCTCTAAAATATTTCAAGTTTTTACTCCAGTATATTATGATAGATATAAATTTCTACAAAACCTATTCCAATTGAGCAGGGTCCTGAATGAGCTTCAATAAATGTTCCTAGTATTCTAGTAGTTATTTTTATTCCATTTCCTAGTCTTTCTTTAATTAGTTTTACTATGTAGGACTGGTTTTCTTTGCATAGAGACTGTTTGGTACAAATTATAGTTTTTCCTGGATTTTTGATTCTTTCCAGAGCAATATTTGTCATTTTCTCAAGGGATTTCCTTAATTGAATATTTAATTTTTATCTCTTCGGGTAGCATTTCTGCTGAATCAACGAGCTGTGCTATTTTTTCTGGCAAATCGTTCACTTCCCTTATTTATATATAAACCATTATAAAACAATAATTTATTTAAGCAAAATTTTTGATCTGTGAAAAAAAAATAGAATCCGCCATTGATAAACAATGACGGACGTGGAAATTGTAAAAAGTTTGTAGTTCACAGATTATAGCATAATAATTTAAGAAAATACCTGCTGTTTTTCTGACATATAGTTACAGCATAAGTTATAGAGTAGTTATAAGAAAAGAGAAATATCTTTCAAAAATAATAATTTTTGTTTCCCTTAATCTTAATGATCCTTATTGTACAGGTATTTGAAGTAAAACGGATAATAAACATTAGTGATGCTTTAAAAGTAGAATTTGAGAAAGTTGAAAATGATTTTATTAATCTTTCAAAGAAAAAGATGAAAGTAAATTGATAAAATTATCAATTGCATAAATCGAAAATCTTCTCAAAAGGAAAATATATTAAAAAAATCAATAAAATAGAAAACCTATGAATCATATTGGATTACAATGAATATCTATGAGTAAATAAGGATACTTTTTCAGGTAAATGAGAATAATATAAAACATAAAGAATTTAAAGAACTAGCAAAATCTACTAATAAAATTATTAGAGAAAGAAAAATTGTTCATGATGAGATAAAAAAATTATCAGTTACTGATGGTTTAACCAAATTAGCGAATCACAAATCTATTTTCGATATGCTTAGAAATGAAATAAAGATGACTTCTTTGAATTTATCCATAATAATATTAGATCTTGATGATTTTAAAAAAATTAATGATGAATATGGACATCTTGAAGGAGATGAAGTTTTAAAACAAATATCTAGATTGTTAGAGGATAATATTAGAAAGTATGACGTTGCAGGAAGATATGGAGGAGAAGAATTTTTAGTAATGCTTCCCGGTTCTGATGAAAATAGAGCTTACGAAATAGCTTAAAGAATAAGAAAATCAGTGGAAGAATATAAATTTAAAGTTGATAAAAAAATTACAGTCAGTCTTGGAGTCAGCCAATATAAAAGAGGAGAATCGATAAAGAAATTTATTGGAAGAGCTGATGAAAATATGTACATAGCTAAAAAAGCTGGGAAGAATAAAACTGAAAAAAGTTTATAAAGAAAGGAGTGATAAACACTCCTTTCTTTTCTATTTATTAATACATATTCTGAATCCTAAACTATCTTTTATTTCGTTTAATATATTTTTCTGAAAAAGTTTATTTGTGAAACTATAAGTAATATGGTTAATATTAATGATAATATCC
>CAZGZM010000159.1:0-5902 GCA_964529955.1 uncultured Thermotogaceae bacterium | reverse complement strand
CTTCAATAAGCTTAATCCCCTGCATGTTCAGGAATACTTTAATTGATTCTGAAATAGTTTTCATGTAGGACTTTGGGAGCTGAATAGCCTTTACTTCCTTGTTACCTTCCACAATTGCGAATATGTTTTTATTCGACGGTCTAAATGCAAGATGGATTGCAATTTCTCCGGTAACGTTTACGATTTCATCCTGGTTACTTACGATTCTTATTCTCATTTTTATCATTCCTTATTTGTAATTTCGTTATTAACATCATCATTTAACTTTTTGATAAGTCCCTTGTCATCTTCAACGATGTCATTAAATTTCATTTCAATTCCATTGTCTTTAGCAGTTTTATAAACAAGACCAGCTTTATATGCTGAATATACACTACTCAAATAAACTTCATCATATATTTTTTTATCTCTAATTGCCGCCCTTTCGGTTTCTCGTTCAAGACTGCCACAAAGATATTTATAAAATGAATATACCATACCAACTAATAATAAAATTGTAAGTCCAACGGCAATAGCCATTACACTATTTCCAAATGTTCCATTAGTAGTTATTGTTTCAACTACACCAAAATCTGTCATTTATAAAAACCTCCAATTTAGGTTGCAATTTCGTTATTACCATCTTTTCAAATCTGCAAAATATAAAAGAGTTTAGAAGTATAAAAAACTTTCTGAAAAAATAGGACATTATTTAAAAATTAGTTATGGGAGAATGGAAGAAATGAGTGTGGGAAAATAGCTTTGTTTTTTCTCATTTCTCCAGTTGGGGGAATGTTGGGAATACTCGTTTTTAAGTGGGGGTTATTCTATAGAATGTCTTTGAAGTATATAAAACCTTTTGTACATGATAAATGTAATTTTAATAATATTTCAATCTACGCACCCGCCAGGGATTGTATCATCTTCAGTAAATAGCATACCACACTTTTCACACAAATAATATTGTTTATGTGCATACATCGAAGTGTCATTAATCATGTCGTGTTGGTTACATGCAATATCACAATTGGGGCATCTCAGAACATCAGGAAGCGGATAAAATTCAATTTCCTGTATATCCATCGTTTCGTTTCCTTTTGTCCCAATTATGATAAAATCCATCTTGATTTTGTATGTTCTTCCATTCTGTTTTATTTCTTCTGTTATTGTGTGATTATTCATGTTTCCTACCATTCGGGTTTCATCTATAAGTTCAGGATTATTTTTTACAGTTTTAGATCGAAATAATTTTCATAGCCTAATTTATCCATGATTAATTTTAAAGGCACGAATATAATAATGCATAATACGCAGCCTATGCAACCGCCTATACCCATCCCGATTAATCCCCACCCGTATGTTATTATATCCATTGTGCCCCAAGTTTTCATCTAGAATTACAGGACCTTCTCAAGCAGATCCACGCTCACAGTTTCATAACATGCTTGATTACAGAACATATCGAGTAATGCACATGGCTGTTCCTTTTCAAGGACAAAACCCCTGATTTCTCCGGTCATTCCTTCGTGTTCACCGGATGTGATGTGTACCTCAGTTCCGATTTTCATTTGTTACAGTCTCCTTTCGGTTTTCATCTAAAAGTTAAGGGTTTCTTTTTACCCAAGTGTGATCTATCTCAATTAAGCCAGCTTTGTTAAATTGCCTTCTTCGGTCGATCATTTTGCCGTCGATGGAATCGAATTTTTTCCCAAGTTTGATCCCTTCATGTCTGAGTGCTTTTTCTGTCCGATTCAGTGATTCCCATATTTTGTTCGCTTCGGTTTCATCCATGTTTTGGACCTCCGGTTTTCATCTAGAATTACAGGTATTCGTAAATATCCGACCAGTCGTCTTTTTTTCTGAATGCGCGGGCTAATACCAGTCCTAAAACGATCCCGATCCCGATGGGAATAAAATATATTGTATCGCATGTTTCAATCATTGTGTGTTCCTCCGATTTTCATCTAAAATCACAGGTCTTGAACTTCCCCGTGTTCGATCATCTGCATAATCCTGATATCATCCATCAGACCGTCTACTATATTATTTACAGACAGTCTGCGGACCCGGATAAGTGGAATCAGGGCAGTTATGAGGTCTTTCCATTCTGGGGATGCATCCAGGCAACCGGGTATATCCTGATTAAATGCTTCTGCAAATTCTTCTAGGGATTCATACCCCTCTGCACAGTCTGTTATTTCTTTGAGGTTCATTTCCTGACTTTTTAACATTGCTTTTCAACTCCTTTTGTCTTCATCTAAAATTTAAGGATTTATAACCAATTTTTTAAATATTTTGGAATTGGTTTATCCCCGTGACATACTTTTATATGTTTTTCAATGTCCGCACGGGAGTTAAACAGTCTTGAGCAAAATGGACATTTTTTATTTTTGCGGTACATTGCGAACCTCATCTAAAAGCTAAGGATTTTAAGCAAATAAAACCCGGTCCCAAAAGTTTACCATGGATAACCCTGCCCATGCTACAACAATTATAAAGAGTGCAATAAATGCATAGAATACAAGGTCAAATATAAAGTAAGATAGTGATTTGTTCACGATTTCACACTCCTGTTATTTTCATCTAAAAGCTAAGGTTATTTTTTACAGTGTTTATAATTCTCGGTTTCCTGGATTGTTTTTAACTCGGCTGCCATGTATGCAGGGAAAGCCGGGTGAGACAGGAGCAACCCGTATAAAATGAACTGTGCCAGGAATGCAGCCCCCAGGATAATAACCGGTATCCATTCAACCAATTTTTAAGCCTCCAATTTTCATCTATTATTTAAGGGTTTAGTAACCCTTTTCTTTCAATTCGTCACTGATTGCTTCCGCACAAATGGCAGAAACATTAATAACTTTCCATGTTTCGGGGTTTTCCTTATGGTATTTAATCAATCTGCTTTGCAATGATTCTGATATGCTAATAGTCTTTCTTACAACCGTATGCAATTCCTCCGAACATTTACTAAAACATACTAGTACGTAATGTTATTTATAGTTAATTAAATAAAAATAAATTATATTGTAATTCATGGAAAAATAAAAGATGTTATGTTTTTGCAATTTCGTTAATACATCCAATCCAAACCAACAAACCCCCGATTTTAAACGATTTTAAACGATTTTTTTAATCCACCTATACAATCACACCAACTTTTGATTAAATCGTTTTGTGGAAGATTACAGAAACGTTTCAGAGGATATGGGGATTATATTTCATGTGGGGTTTTAGATTGGTGTAGAGAAATTGCAAAGGGAATATAGATGTTTATTTTATTAACTTATTATAAATATATATGGTTTCCTACTCATAATATAATACCTTTTACACATTTAATTTTTTAACTTTATCCCTTTTATCCCTTTTGTATATAAGCAGGGATAAACAAGGGATAAAATGATAATTTGTTTTTTCAATAACAGTAGGTACTGTGTAAACGAAAAGGGATAAAAGGGATAAAAAAAATAAGCTACATAATGAAAAAGAAATTTCATACAATAATATTAAACAATATATTAATTATATAATAATGATTTTATAAAACATATTAAATTGTATAATCTGTTATTTTCCTATAATATATCTCTCTCTTCTCTGAAATTTTATCCCTTTTATCCCTTTTCGCGTTTTTCCAATAGCCAGAGCACTATGAAAGTAAAAAAATGGTTTATCCCTTTTTAGACAGTCGGTTTATAAAAAACGTTGCCAATTGACATTATACAAAAAGGGATAAAAGGGATAAAATTTCAAGGCAAAAAAATACTACTATATTTTGACTAAAAAATAAAGGAAAAATGAATAAAATGGAGATATTTATAAAAACATACTTATAATTAATTCCAACCGCTTAAAACAAAATTTCCATTAGGTTTCATAGATATTTTACCTCGATGTTTTAATATTTCTATGGTTTCGGATATATCGTATAAAAATATCATATTCATTAAATCCACACTCGCGTCTCCCCGAATGTTTGTTAATGTTTTTATCACATCGATTACTTCTTTTATTTTCATTGATTTTGAAAGCATGATTTTATCGTATGTTTCTTTTTCATCGGGGGTTGTCCCAATCAAATTATACATTTTATCTTTTATTATCAAAATTCCAATTAATTCATGTCCGTTTATTGTTTTTTTGAAATCATATTTATTTTTATTTTTTTGTATTGCTCCTTCTATGAATAAATTTTCTTTTATTTTACTGGCTGACAATTTCAAATGTTTCATTTTTTCATTAAATACTGTCCCGACAATAAAAATTTCATCGTTTGTTATGAATCCATAAAAATTATTATAGTTTTTATCATCTTCAAAGGTTGGATAGAAAAAGTTTTTACTTTCTATTGAAATCCAGTCGTTTATATGTTTTAAAGCTACAATGTGCTCTTTTTCAATTGGCTCGTTGATTACATTATTCTGGAAAAAATGATTTATTATATTTTCAATTTCGTTTTTATCGATGTGTGGAAGTCCTAATTCTTTGAATATTTCTTCCACGATATATCCTGCAAGAAGATATCCAGCATAAACGAATTTTGATCGGTCAACAATGTTTCTTACATCTTTTGACAAATTAGTATAATCGCCATCGATTTTAAATACTGCTTCCTTATACAATTTTTCGATTTTGTCTTTATTTTTTATAATATATTGAATATAAGGAATACAAAACGTTCCATAGCATTTACTTTGAGTGCCGTCGAGTCCACCAATTTCATTTTTAATTGTATATATTGTATTTCCTAATGTATCGGGCAAAGATTCAGATGTTTTATTTAATCTAAATTTTTGTCCTTGATTTGGCATATATTCCCTCAAGTCCTTTTCACTTGTTATACTCACACTTGCCCTATATTTTTTAATATCATTCCTAAGTTTCCCATTTTTTTGTCCCCTTGCTTTATCATTTCCACTAGATATAGGATATACACATTGAGAAACAATTTTTATAGACTCGTCGCTTGTACATTCATCTAACAGAGTTGGAATATCTGACATTTCGGAAATGTAAGCTAAAATAGGAGTTATAGAAGTTATTGGTTGAGCGTCTAAAGCTAGTTCTTTAGGGTTTCCAAATGCTGATAAAGCTATCATTTCTGTAGTTGTTTTTCCAATCGATGAATTCCCAATATGTTCATGAATATTTGACTCCATGCCAACAATTTTTATAAGTGGGGCTTGCATCCCTTTATATAATTTAAATCTTACCAAATCGTATTTTAAAACTGGTTCAATTATTTTATACCATTCTTTGACTGTGCCCATTTGATGAAATCCGTTTAGTGATTTTGGAGTATCCACACATGTAGTTATATTTATTAATCCTTTTTCAGTAATTCCATATCTACCGATAGCAAAAAGCGTATTATCATTATTCCATCCATTATTTTCAATGGCTATAGTAGTTTTAATTTTGTTATTGAATTGTGAAATATACTGAGAGATATATTCAAGTGTACTTTTCAATAATTCATTATCGGGAACATTTAACCCATTTGAACCCAATACAGTTTTTAATTTTTGCTTGTCCATCAAATCTGCATGTTTTACCTGGAATTCTTTTTGATTTTCCCCATATCGTATAGTATAAAAAATTGTATTATCTTCAAGTGGTTCTGTTTTTTCTGTGATTATGAAAGGAGTGCGTGAAATTTCATCATGTTGTGAATGTTCCTTCCCGTCTTTATCAATTATCTTAGTAACCAGAAACATTTTATTATTTTTAATTAAATAATACCAATCGTCTGAACGTGGGAGTTTATATTTATTCCATTCTTGTGGATCATAATTTAAATATGTTGAATCGTTATTCATGCTTAACCCCCGATAAAGAAAAAACAGTATTGTAAGATACAATACGCGCGAAACATTTAAATACATTGGGTGTGTTATATATAACTGTCATTTTATCTATCCTG
>CAZGZM010000158.1:0-5949 GCA_964529955.1 uncultured Thermotogaceae bacterium | reverse complement strand
ACAGATAAAGAGTTAACTTTAGAAGTTGCTCAATTAATTGGTGATGATATTGTTAGAGCTATTGCTCTTGATTCAACAGATGGATTAGTTAGAGGGCAGGAAGTTGAAGACACAGATAAACAAATTTCTGTTCCAGTTGGAGAAGAAGTACTTGGAAGGATTTTTAATTTGTTAGGGGATCCGATAGATGGAGAGGGCCCAGTAAAAGCGAATGAGAGATGGCAGATCCATAGGGAACCTCCCGAACTGGATGATCAAACAATAGATATAGAAATACTCGAAACCGGAATTAAAGTAATTGATCTTTTAGCACCATTTAATAAAGGTGGAAAAATTGGTTTCTTTGGTGGAGCTGGAGTTGGAAAAACAGTTCTAGTTATGGAACTGATTAGAAATATAGCAATTGAGCAAAAGGGACTATCAATATTTGCAGGAGTTGGAGAAAGAACTAGAGAAGGAAATGATTTGTGGTTAGATATGAAAAATGCAGGAGTTTTTGAAAAAACTGCATTAGTTTTTGGTCAAATGAATGAACCCCCTGGAGCAAGATTGAGAATCCCATTAACTGCTATTACGATGGCAGAGTACTTTAGAGATGTTCAAAAAAAGGATATGCTGGTATTTATTGATAATATCTTTAGATTTGTTCAAGCAGGTTCAGAAGTATCAGCATTACTTGGAAGAATGCCGTCAGCAGTAGGATATCAACCTACTCTAGCGACAGAAATGGGACATCTTCAGGAAAGAATTACTTCGACAAAAAATGGTTCGATTACATCGGTTCAAGCTATTTATGTTCCTGCTGATGATAATACAGATCCTGCACCGGCTACAACTTTTAGTCATTTAGATGCTGTAATTAATCTTTCTAGATCAATTGCTGAGCAAGGATTATATCCAGCAGTTGATCCACTTGATTCAAATTCAAAAAATTTGAATCCTGAGATTGTTGGAAGGGAACATTATGAAATAGCGAGAAATGTACAGGAAATTCTTCAAAGATATAGAAATCTTCAGGACATTATAGCAATATTAGGAATGGAAGAACTTTCTGAGGAAGACAAATTAACTGTTCAAAGAGCTAGGAAAATTCAAAGATTCTTAACCCAACCGTTCTTCGTTGCAGAAAAATTCAGTAGTTTTATTGGGAAGTATGTTTCTGTTGAAGATACTGTAAAGGGTTTTAAAGGTATTATTGATGGAAAATATGATAAAATCCCTGAACAAGCTTTTATGATGGTTGGAACAATTGAAGAAGTAATGGAAAATGCAAAAAAGCTTGAAGAAGAAGGATAAAAAATGAGCATGAATCTTGAAATTATTACTCCGTTTGGTATCAAATGGAAAGGAGAAATTGATTATATCAACTTTTGTTCAATGGAAGGAGATATTAGTTTTCTTCCAAAAAGAGCTCCTGCAATTATGGAATTGAAGATAGCAGTTGCATCTTTGAGAACAAAAGAAGGAGAAAAAGAATATCTAATTCATGGAGGTTTCATATTCAATACAAGAGATAAAACAACTATAGTTTCTCCAGCAGCAGAAGAAGCCTCAAGAATAAATATTGCGAGATCTCAAGCTAGTATAAAGAAAATTGAGGATACATTATCTTTGGAAAAGGATATCAGGGAATCTGAAAGATTAAAAAATAAATTAGAAAGACACCTAATGAGAGTTAAAGTAGGAGAGGAAAGTGAAAAGGAAGGTTAATCCTTCCTTTTTTTATTATGATAATTTTTTATAAAATATTATGAAAAATAAAGGATATTTAATTTAATCAATAATAATTATAGTTAATCGGAAATTAAAGAGTTTTATAAGGTTTTATAATAGAAAAAAAAAGGGTTATAATGGAAGCGGTTCCAATATAAACTTAAAAAAGAGGCAATCTTTATGGAAAAGAAATCTGTAACTATCAAAGATGTAGCCAAAAAAGCTGGTGTAGGAGTTGGGACCGTTTCCAGAGTATTAAACAACGGAACGGTCAAAGACCAGACAAAAAAGAGAGTTCAAAGTGCAATAATTAAACTAGGATATAAACCAAATTTTTATGCACAGCAATTAGCTGGGGGTAAATCGAGAAGAATACTTGTGTATATTCCTGAGGTTAAAACAGAATTTCATTGGAGATTGCTAGATGGATTTGATAGGTATCTTGATGAAAAAGAATATTTTTCAATAGTTTTCCCATTAACAGATTTTAAAAGACTTGAAAATATGAGAAAAAATCCATACATGTTGGGTGGTGTAGATGGAAAGGCTCTTTTCACAATTTCTCCAGAAATATTCAGTGAAAGTTTTCTTACTGAAGAGCCACTTGTTTTAATTGAAAATGAAAGCAAAAAATGTAATAGCGTTACTGTAGACAATTTCAGAGGTGGAGAAATAGCAGCAGAGCTATTAGTTGAAAATAATGTTTCTGATTACTTTTTTCTATATTCTGATGTTGATAATAAAATTATTAAAAATAATCATATTGAAGAAAGGAAAAAGGGATTTTTAAACTCTTTAAAAATAAATAAAATCGAAATTCCAAATAAAAATGTAATATACAGTAACTATTTATTAGGAATTTCATACAATAAAATAATTGATATTTTTGAAAAAAATAAAAACCCTGGTTTTTTTGCATCAACAGATAATTTCGCTTTAATTGTTTTAGAGGTAGCTAGTACAATAAATAAAGTACCTGGAAAGGATTTTTTTATTGTTGGATTTGATAATCAAATATGGACTGAGAAAATTGGATTAACAACAATAGAACAACCAATTGAGGAAATGGGGAAGACAGCAGCGAAATTACTTATTGAATTTATTGAAGATGAAACTAAACCAATAAAAAACATAAAGTTTAGCCCTAAATTGATTAGAAGGAATTCAGCTTAAAAATAAAAGGTTGGGTGATTTTGTGAAAAAAAGAGTTCCCTTAAGTAATTTAGAAAAAAATGAACAGAAATTAGCTCTTAAGTTACTTTTACCAGCTTTGATTGTGTTAGCTTTAGTCGCTATTTATCCCCTTGGAGATGTATTGTTCACCAGTTTTACAGACAGGGAATTTGCTGGGGGAGATGAAGTAGAAACAAAGTTTATTGGGCTTGAAAATTATGCGAACTTATTGGGAATTACATTTGTAGAATTGCCACCTGTTCTTGATGAAAATGGAAATCAGGTTATCGATGAAGAGACTGGAACCCCTGAATATGAAAGAGCGGTAAGGATTTTACCTCGAAGTCCTAACAGATACAAAGAGTTATTTCAGTATAGCTGGTTTGGCAAGAGGTATGTTGTAGGTGCGCGTGATCCTGTTTTTTTACAGTCGGTAGGAAACACTTTAGTATTCAGTCTTTTTTCTGTTTTCATAGAAACTGTGTTAGGTATTTTTATAGCTTTAGTAGTAAATAGTAATTTTAAGGGCAGAGGGGCTTTAAGAACGACAATGCTTGTTCCATGGGCTGTTATAACTGTTGTATCAGCTAGAATATGGGAATATATGCTTAATCCAGGTACTTCAGGCTTTTTTAATATGCTTTTGTATAGAATAGGGCTCTCGGATGGCCAGACATCATTTCTAACTGAATCCTTTTGGCAAATGCCCTCAATGGTTATGGTTGATGTCTGGAAAACAACTCCTTTTATGGCTTTACTAATACTTGCAGGGCTTCAACTAATACCTAAAGAATTGTATGAAGCTGCTCAAGTTGATGGAGCTGGGGGATTTAGAAGGTTTTTTAAAATTACTTTGCCTCTTTTAAAACCTACTATTGCTGTAGCGCTTGTATTTAGAACACTTGACGCTTTAAGGGTATTTGATGTTTTCCAAGTTTTACTTGGGAAGAAAATGTACTCAATGGCATCATACAATTACACTCAACTTATTAATTACAGACAGATGGGCTATTCGTCAGCAGTTGGAATAATAATATTTATTATAATTGCTATATTTGCTGTAATATATATAAGAATGATGGGAGTTGATTCCGAATGAGTAAAAGATCAAAAAAAATCATCTCAAAAGTAACATTTTATATTATAATAGTTGTAATATTTGTATATATGCTTTTTCCATTCTATTGGGCTTTGAATTCATCTTTTAAAAGTGAAAATCAACTTATTCAAACCCCTGCTACTTTTATTCCCCGGGATATTGATGGTAATGTTTCTTTTTATCTCGAAAACTATAAAGCGATATTTCGGAATAATACCTTTGTGTTGAGTATTTTGAACAGTACATTAATAGCTGGATTAACAACTTTTGTAGCTTTGCTTGTTGGATCCTTTGCTGCTTTCGCTTTAGGAAAATTAAGATTTAGAGGGAAAAAACCAACTCTTTATTTAATACTTGCGATGACAATGTTTCCGCAGGTAACCATTCTTTCTGGATTATATGCAATGATTAATACATTAGGACTGAGTGCAAGACCCAGTATGATAATAACCTATCTAATATTTACTTTACCTTTCACAACTTGGGTTTTGACTAGTTTTTTCAAGGAATTGCCTGTAGAAATAATGCAATCTGCCCAGGTAGATGGAGCAACTCCTTTTCAGACTTTTTATATGATTTTGTTGCCATTGACAGCACCTGCTTTAGTAACAACTGGCTTGCTTTCGTTTATTGCTGCATGGAATGAATATTTATTCGCATTAACATTCACTTCAGTAGAACCAACGGCAAGAACGATCCCAGTAGCAATTGCTCTTTTCTCTGGAGAAATTGCCAGGCAGGAACCATTTGGTGAAATAATGGCAGCTGCAGTAACAGTAACTATTCCAGTTGTTATCCTTGTTTTGATTTTCCAGAGAAAAATAGTAGCAGGGCTTACTGCTGGAGCAGTAAAAGGTTAAAAAAACAAAATATATAGGGTATTTACCCAATTTTTAAGGAGGTATTAAAAATGAAAAAGACACTTTTTGTATTGTTATTAGTAGTTTTATTTACAACATTTGCATTAGCTGAAACTGATATCACAGTAGCAGCAGGTGCGGTAGGGATTGAATTAGAATTAGCTAAAGAGGCGGCAGCAAAATACATGGAAATGCACCCTGACGTAAATGTAGAAATATTGGAAACACCTGATTTAGCTACAGACAGATTGGGACTTTACTTACAATTCTTTGAAGCAAAGAGCTCTGAAGTTGATGTTTATCAAATTGATACAATCTGGCCTGGTGATTTAGCGGTTCATTTAGTAGATCTTTATCAATATGAAGGATCAAAGGAATTAGCAGATCAAATTTTCCCTGCTATGGTTGAAAATGATACAGTAGATGGAAAACTTGTTGCTATTCCATGGTTTACAGATGCTGGACTGTTATATTACAGAAAAGATTTGTTGGAAAAATATGGTTTGGAAGTTCCAAAAACATGGGATGATTTAGAAGAAGCAGCAAAGATAATAATGGAAGGTGAAAGAGAAGGTAATCCAGATTTTTGGGGTTATGTATGGCAAGGAAATGCTTATGAAGGATTAACCTGTGATGCTTTAGAATGGATCGTTTCAAATGGTGGTGGAACAATAATAAATATGGACAAAGAGATTACAATTGCAAATGAAAAAGCAGCAGAAATAATTGAGCAGGCAGCTGAATGGGTTGGAACTATTTCACCAAGTGGTGTTGTAGGCATGACTGAAGAAAGCGCAAGAGCAGTATGGCAAGCAGGAAATGCTGCATTTATGAGAAACTGGCCCTATGCATATTCACTAGGTAATGCAGAAGATAGCGCAGTAGCTGGAAAATTTGGAGTATCACCATTACCAGCTGGAGATTCCGGAAGAGGAGCTGCTGCATTAGGTGGTTGGCAGTTAGCTGTAAGTAAATATAGTGAAAATCCTGAAGTTGCAGCAGATGTTGCTCTTTATTTAGCTGGTTATGAATCACAAAAGAAGAGAGCGATTGTAGGTTCTTATAATCCAACTATTGAAGCTTTATATCAAGATTCAGATGTTC
>CAZGZM010000157.1:0-6038 GCA_964529955.1 uncultured Thermotogaceae bacterium | reverse complement strand
CATATATTATTCTTTTAGGTTGAAGAATTCTTGGAAGATTTATTAAATCTTTATAGTTTGCATGAGCTGAAAAATTGAATTGTTCAACCTTGCAGTTTATTTCGTGTTCTCTTCCCTTATCATCTGTAAATTTGTGATCACTTTTAAAATTTTTGACAAGTTTTTCGCCTGGAGTATCTTTACATAAATAACCTACGAAATGAATAGAGTTATTCTTTTTTTTAAGCATTTTTTTTGCAAAAAGGTAAGAAAGAGTATCTTCAAGAAGCATTCCAGAGCTTAGAATAAAAATCGAAGAACCTTTTATTTTTAACAGTTTAGAATAATCATCGGGGATAGTTTTAATATATTTTCTCATTTTTCTTTGAAACCAATTTCTTTCTTTGGATGATTTCCCTTCATAGTTTGCTATGTAGTGATTGGCAAGGCCCGTAACCATACCATTTATATAAACTGGAACTTTTTGAATTTTTTTATCGTCAAGTTCCTTCAAAATAAAATACATTACTTCTTGAGCTCTTCCTAGAGAGAAAACCGGAAGTAAGATTTTACCTCCATTTTTAATTGTTGCCCTAATTGATTTTAACAATCTTTTTTCTTCGTCATGTCTTGAAACAATCTTTTCTGTATTTCCATAGGTTCCCTCCGAAACAACAATATCAGCATATTCTGGAATTGTAGCAGGTTCCATAGAAAGCTGTTTTGTAAGGGAAAAATCCCCTGTATGAAAAATCTTTTTGCCTTCTGCTTCTATTAAAACGGAAGAAGAACCCATAACGTGGCCAGCAGGTAAAAGTGTAATAGAAATATCTTTTGAAATAGGAACGATTGTTTTGAAATCTAAAGGAGTGATTCTTCTTTTAAGAGCTGTTACATCAGAATGCTGATAAAAAATCGGATCACCCTTTTCCTCATTTTCTCTTTTCATTATCGAAACAGAGTTATGAAGTATCTTGATCATAAGATTTTTATTTTCTCTGGATGTTATTATTTCTGCTTCTGTAAATTTCATAGCAACCCATGGTAAAGCAGAAACATGGTCATAATGTGAATGAGTGATAATAATATAATCAACAAAACCAAGCCCGGAAATTTCTGGAAGTGATTCATATCCTTCTTTTCCTGGATGTCTACCAGTGTCTATCATGATAACTTTATTTTCAATTTCATACAGGAAACAATTTGCTCCAATTTCTTGTCCACCGCCAAGTGCGGTAAATTTCATATTATCACTCCATTATCTGTAAATACTTTCTTTAATTCCAGGAAGTATTTTATAAATCGATTTTCCAATTCTTTCATCAAATTCTTTCTTTATAGCAATCGTGGCTTTCCATTTGGGTATAGTGAACTCATTTATACTATATCTAAGACTAACATCAACAAATCTCTGTTCTAAAATGCAAAATCCGGTTGGAAAAGCAAGAGAATCACACAGTTGAATCAATTTGTCATAATCATCGAATTCAATATTTTCGATAAAGGTCTTAATAAAATTTTTTTCAGCATCTGAACAGTCGTAAACACCAAATACTGCATTAAAATCTTTAAATGGATACGAATGAGTAAGAGAAATTCTTGCGACATAAGGAAATCCTTCTTGCATCATAAAATTGTACCCATCAATGATATGACGCATTTGAAAGACTCCGTTTCTTCTTCCTATATCATGTAACAAGCCAAGAACAAAAGCCTTTTCAGGATTAAATTCCTTAGTATTTGAAGCGATAATGCAAGCTGCTTTTGCCGTCCATAAAGAATGATCAATCCATGCTCCTGGATTCATTTCTTTTGCTTCACTTAAATATTCAAAAGCTTCTTTTACTTGAGGTACTTTTTTCATAATTTCCTGAGAAATTAAAACGGCAAGGATAGTTTTCCCTGAATAACTGCTTTCGAAGCACCTGTAGCCGTAGGCACATTTGAAAAATGTTTATTTAAATATTCCTGACCTATAATTGCAAAGGCAATTGATTCTTTACCAACATTCCAAATTTTTGGAGGAATTCGATATTCTTTGTTACCTATTAATTCTTTAATATCCTCAACAAGCGTTTTATTCTCTGAGCCTCCTCCGCTAATAATAATCTTTTCAACACTACCTAAATATTTTTTATAAGATTTTGTAATTGTTTGAGCTGTGAATCTCACTATAGATCTTAAAATATCATTTCTTTCAATATTATTATATTCTATTATTTCTTTTATTTTGTTAAAGTAACCAGAATTGTACCCTGTTTCTTTTCCAGTTGTTTTTGGAGGAGGAATTAGAAAGTACTTTTCTTCTTGGGCCCATAAATCGTTTATGAATTTGTCAATTATTTTCCCTTTATTAGAATAATAACCATCTTTATCGTATTCAATCTTGAAATATTCCTTGCAACACCAGTCTATCAAAACATTTCCGGGTCCTGTATCAAATGCTAAAATTGAATCTAAGTCTGATTCCTTTGGAATATAAGTTACGTTTCCAATTCCTCCAATATTCTGTAGCGCAGTATTTTTCTCATTATCTGTATACATAACGTAATCAGCATATGAAACCATAGGAGCTCCTTGTCCTCCTGCCGCCATGTCTTTTATTCTAATATCTGAGAGGACATTGAAACCGGTTATGTAAGAAATTATATCACCGTCAGCTATTTGAAGAGTGCAGGGAATATCATATGGATTTTGTCCAAAGGAAGTAGTATGGTAGATTGTTTGACCGTGGTTTACAATTAGATCAACTTCTGATAATTTATTTTTAATAATAAAATCTTTTATCATTTTTCCAAAAACCTTGCCTAGATAAAAATTTGCTTTTGCTACATCTTCAACATGTATTTTTCCTGAGGTTAGAAATTGCAAATAATTTTTAAAAGAAGATTCAAAGGGTATTTCTTCAAAAAAAAGAGGATCGACTTTAATACTTTTATAAGAACCTTCTATTTCACAATAAACAATATTTAATCCATCACAAGATGTTCCGGACATTGCACCGATTATTCTATTCATTCAATTCTCCTCTTTCGTAAGCCCATAATAGATGTGTAGAAATTTTTCTTCTAAAATTCCACATGTCTTCTATTCCCTCATGTCTCTTATAGAAACATTTATTAGTTAATATGATTGTATATACTTTTTTTATTGGATCAATCCAGATAAAAGTTCCTGTGAATCCAGTATGTCCAAAACTCTCTTTGCTAAACGCAGGGCCACAGGGTGATTGATTGTTAAATAGACTCCATCCTAAACCCTTATCAGGACTTCCCTGGATATTTTTTGTCCAATTTTTTCTGCTCATTTCTATTATTGATTTTGAAAAAACTTTATTTGGAGAAAGTATTTCCTTACAATATTTACTTAAATCGTTAATTGTTGCGAATAAACCAGCATTTCCACTTATTCCCCCAATATAATACGCCAATTCATCATCCGGCATTCCTACTAATCTTTTTCCGTTTCTTATAGAAGTTGGAGCAATATTTTTTTGTTTATTTCCAGGTGAGTAAAAAGTGTTATTCATTTTAAGGGGTTTATAAACATTTTCTGTTACATAATTCACATGATTTCCAGTTATTTTATCGACTACTTTTTTTAATAAAATAAAATTTAAACATGAATACTTAATTTCATAATTTGGAGTTTGAAGAAATTCGGTTTTGTATATGTTTTCAATTAAATCTTCATTTTTGAGGTAATTATAGGCTAAGGAATATGGTGGTATTCCTGACGTGTGAGTTAATAAATTCAGAATTGTTATTTCTTTCCACTTTACAGGCAAGTATTTGCAGATTTTATCCTGAATGTCAATTTCTCCATAGGCTATGAGAAGAAGTATAGCTGGTAAAGTTCCAATTACCTTCGTCAAACTTGCAAGATCATATTGAGTACTATATTCAACTTCATTTTCTTCATCTATTTTTCCAAATCTAGCTTTATATACTTCTCCCTCGGAATTTCCAAATAGAATACATGCACCTGGAAATAATTTTTCATTAATATGTTTTTCAGTAATCTCTTTTATATGTGGCATCCAAATTTCTCCTATAATCCTAATCTAACTTTGAGTTTATATAGATCTCCCCGGTAAATCGAAATAACATATTCTAAACATCTATCGTCTGAAAGATAAGAAAATCTCTTTCTGAGTATTGATTCTCCATTTCCTGAAATCTGTAAATGTTTTTTATCTTCCTCTGAAGCATGTGTTATTTCTATTGTTTCATCAGCATATTTCATTTTTAGTTCCAGATCATTTTTAAAAAATGAATACAATGAATGATTATCCATATCTAAATTCATAATTTTTAAAATTCTTGGATCAAGAGATACATTGTAATAGCCGCTTTCTATCGCCATAGGAATGTTATCGGCCAGCCTTAGCCTTTTTAAAAAAAGCACAGGGGTGTCCTCGGTTATCCCGAATTTATCTATTACTTCAATAGGTGGTTCTACCAGAGCTTTTTCCAATGTTCTTGAAGAAGGTTTTTGGCCTCTTGATATTAATTCTTCAGTAAAACCCTTGAGCTTTGTTAGAATTTCTTCTCGTTTTCTTTCTGAAACAAAAGTTCCCCTTCCCCTTGATCTTACAATTAAACCTTCCCTGTATAATTCTTCAAGTGCTTTTCTCACAGTTAATCTGCTTACACTGAAAATATCACAATATTCAAATTCAGAAGGTAAAATTTCTCCTGCTTCAAGTTCGCCAGCTGTGATTTTTTTCTTAATATTTTTATAAATCTGGTAATATAGTGGTACAGGAGAATCCTTATTAACTGCTTTCATTAAAGACACCTCTTTTATAATATAATATGCAGCTTAATTGATATCATATTATATCATTTTATTATTACGTGATATAATATTATTACTTTTAAAAAATAAAAAAGGGAGGAAAATAATGAGAAAAAATCTATTAGTTATGTTGATTTTAGTTTTTTCCATAGCTATTTCTTTATTTGGTGTAAATTATGGAGGAACACTTAATTATGCTATTGCTACAGAACCAGTAGGATTGGATCCCAACTTAGTTACTGCTTTTGCTTCATTTAGAATACTTGAAAATGTATATGACACGTTACTTAAATACGATGAATCAATGAATATCGTTCCTGCTTTAGCCGAAAGTTATGAAATTGTTGACCCTACAACAATTGTATTTACAATTAGGGATGGAGTTAAGTTCCATGATGGGACTCCATTAACAGTTGAGGATGTAGCTTTTACATTTGAAAGAATACTCGATGAAGACTACGGTTCGCCAGCAGCATCCAATTTTGCTGAAGTTGAATATATTAAAACCTTTGATGGAAACAAAATAGAATTTAAGTTGAAAATACCTATGATGAATGCTTTACTACCTAATTTTACAAGTGGAAATACAGCTATTGTAAGTGAAAAATTCGTTACAGGTGGAGCAAATATGCAGCTAAAAACAAACGGAACAGGCCCATTTTATATATCTGACTACAGGGCTGGAAATTATATAGAATTAAAGAAGAATGAAAATTTTTACGAAGACGGATTACCTTATCTTGACGGTGTGAAATTTCATATAATTCCAGAAGAAATTTCTAGAGTTTCGGCCATAAGAAACGGAGATATTGACCTGGCATCACTTGATGAGCCTACAAGTGTTGGACAACTTGCTACTAATTATAAGGTATTTAAGCAGCCCGTACTAAATTATTATTTGCTTGGAATTAATACAGCTGCAAAACCTCTTGATAATGCTAAGGTAAGACAGGCAATTAGCTATGCTTTAAATAGAGAAAATATAATTAAAATGGTTGCCTTTGGTGAAGGAACTGTAACAGGCCCTATGAATCCTACTGTAGAAGCCTGGGCTATTCCACCGGAAGATTTTGCAATTTATGATAATAATATTGAAAAAGCAAAGGAATTATTAGTTGAAGCTGGTTATCCAGAAGGAATTGAATTTTCTATAACATGTTCAGCAAAGTACAGTTTTGATAAAATTGCTCAGGTAATTCAAGCACAATTAGCCCCGGCTGGAATAAAAGTAAATATCGATTTGGTTGAATGGGGAATAT
>CAZGZM010000156.1:0-6055 GCA_964529955.1 uncultured Thermotogaceae bacterium | reverse complement strand
GGGGAAATTCTGGAGTTATTCTTTCACAGATTTTCAGAGGTTTTGCTGAAGGAGCTGAGCAGAAAAAGGAACTGACAACAACTGAATTTACCAAGGCATTAGAAAAAGCTAGAGCTGTAGCTTATAAATCAGTAATGAAACCAATCGAAGGAACTATGCTTACTGTTATAAGAAAGATAGCCGAATATACTGAAAAAGATTTAAAGGATAAAAAGGACTTTAAAGTGTTCTTCGATTTGATGTCAAAGAAAGCCTTTGATATAGTTGAAGATACTCCAAAATATCTAAAAAAATTACAGGAAGCAGGAGTTGTTGATTCTGGAGCCAAAGGATTGGCTTATATTTTTGAAGGATTTAAGCTTGCTGTTTTGGGTAGTACAGAAACAGAAATAGATATTACAAAGGGTTTCAGTACAACAAAAAGTCTTGTTGAAACAGTTGTTCTGGGAGTAATGGAGGAACTTGAATTTCATTACTGTACCGAAGTAATTATCAATCAGGATGAAGATAATAATTCTTTTAATAGAGAAGAAGTCAAGAACTATTTAGAAAACATGGGAGATTCAATAGTGCTAGTTAAACAGGATGCGCTTATTAAAATACATGTTCATACGAATCATCCCGGTGAAGTTATTGAAAAACTTCTCACTTATGGTGAGATGCAGAAAGTAAAAATTGATAATATGAGAATTCAGCATGAGCATGTTGTTGAATCAAGAGAAATTAAAGAGGAAGTTTATGCTGAGGATAAAAAGCATGGTATTTTATGTATTTCTCCAGGAGAAGGTTTATCAAAAATAATGTTAAATCTCGGTGCAGACAGAATTATTACTGGTGGTCAGACAATGAATCCAAGTCTAAAGGACATTTACAACTCATTGAAGAAATTTAAAAGTGAAGATGTGATAGTGTTTCCAAATAATCCAAATATAATTTTAACTGCTAGGGAAGCAGCCAAACAATTCGAAAAGGAAAATAAAAACAAAAAAGTTTATGTTTTTGAAACCAATACGAGTCAGGAATGCATTTCTGCTTTAACTCAATTCGATGACACTCAATCATATGATAAATTGAAGGAAGAAATGGATGAGGCTATAGAAAATGTTGTTTCTTTATCTGTGACTTATGCAGTAAGGGATTCAAAAATTCAAAATATCAAGGTTAAGAAAAATGAATATCTTGGTATTTACGGAGATAAAATGGTTCTTGCCAATAGAAAACTAGACAAACTTATTCATGATGCGGTGGATGATGTTACAAAGAAGGATCCAGATAAAGAAGTTATTACAATTTTTTATGGCTCAGAAGTAACTGAAGATCAGGCAAAGAAGTTAATGGAACAACTTGAAGATAAATATTCAGACATTGAATTTGAACTTCATGAAGGTGGCCAACCTTATTATTATTATTTAATATCAATTGAATAGGTGGAGGTAATAATGTACTATTTACAAGATATAGTAGCAAAATTGAACGAATTCTGGTCTAGCAAAGGATGCTTAGTTGATCAGCCCTATGATCTGGAAATGGGAGCTGGTACTTTTCACCCGTCAACTTTTTTAAAATCATTAAGTTCAAAACCATGGGCAGTTACTTTTATTCAACCATGTAGAAGACCAACAGATGGTAGATATGGTGAAAATCCAATGAGAATACAGAAATATTTTCAGTATCAGGTAATAATTAAACCTTCACCTGAAAAAGCTCAGGAAATATATATTGAATCATTGGAATCACTTGGGATCATTCCAACCGAACATGATATAAGATTTGTTGAAGACAACTGGGAATCACCTACTCTTGGAGCCTGGGGTATAGGTTGGGAAGTTTGGTTAGATGGAATGGAAGTAACACAATTTACTTATTTCCAGCAGGTTGGAGGAATTAACGTAAAACAGGTTTCTCTTGAAATAACCTTTGGACTTGAAAGAATTGCAATGTACCTTCAGAATAAAAATAACATTTTCGATGTTGAGTGGAATGAAAAATTTACTTATGGAGATGTTTTTTTAAAGAACGAAAGGGATTGGTCAAAGTATAACTTCGAAATTGCAGATACAGATATGTTATTTAATCTTTATAAAATGTACAGGAAAGAATTTGATAACTGTATGGAAAATAATCTTTTCATTCCTGCTTATGATTATTTGATAAAATGTTCAGGTACATTCAATCTATTAGATGCTAGAAATGCTATATCAGTTACTCAAAGACAAACATACATTAAATCCATCAGAGCAATGGCAAAGGGAGTTGCGACAAAATATGTAGAATGGGAGGATGGAAATGATGAGTAACTATCTAATAGAAATCGGTATAGAAGAGCTTCCAACAAGCGAAATAATTCCTTTAAGAAAACAGTTTCTAAATAATCTTGAAAAAAATATATCAAATTATAAATTGAAATATGATTCTATAGAAATTTTCTCTGCCAGCAGAAGATTCGGCGCGATAGTAAAAAACATAGATTCAAAGCAGAATGACTTTATAGAAGAAAAAAGAGGTCCAAGTGAAAATATTGCCTTTAAAAATGGTGAACCTACCAGAGCTTTACAGGGTTTTTTAAAAGGAAATAAAAAAACTCAAGAAGATGTCATAATCAAAGATATTAACGGTGGAAAATACGTTTTTGTGAAAAATGAAATTATTGGAAAGAAAACTGCTGATTTGTTACCAGAAATAATTAAAAATACTTTAAATAAAATTGATTTCAAAAAACCTATGAGATGGGGAGAAGGGAATTACAAGTTTGTAAGACCTGTTAGATGGATTACAAGCGTTTTAGATGAAGAAGTAATCCCACTTAAATTATATGGAAAAAATAGCTCTGATAAAACAGAAGGGCATAGATTTTTCTCAGGAGAATTGACGGTCAACTGGGGAAATTATTTTAATGAACTTAGAGAAGCGTACGTAATTGCTAATAATAATGAGCGTAGAGAAAGAATTTTGAATCAACTTGAAAAATATAAAGGCAATAACTTAAAAATAAACAGAGATGAAGAACTCATTGATGAGATTGAAACACTCACAGAATTTCCCACAGCTGTATTTGGAGAATTCAAGGAAAAGTATAAGGAACTTCCTGATGAAATAATAATTACAACAATAAAGCATCACCAGAGAACTTTCCCCGTTTATATAGATAATAAAATATCAAATAAATTTATCGCTTTTCAAGATGGACCATCAGATCCAAAAAATAATATAAAAAATGGTTATGAAAAGGTTATAAATGCAAGGTTGGAGGATGCTTATTTCTATTTCAAAAAAGACACATCAAAAAATCTTGAAAATAATGTGCCTGATTTGCAGGAAGTCATATTTCAAAATGGACTTGGAACTCTTTTAGACAAAACGAATAGAATAATCAAATTATCAGATTTTATAGCTGGAAAACTCGATGCTTCTGACAATGAAAAAAAGTTTGTTGAAAGAACAGCATTTCTTTCCAAAGCTGATTTGATTACAATGGTTGTTTATGAATTTCCTGATCTTCAGGGAGTTATGGGAAGAATTTATTCATCTCTTCAGGGAGAAAATGAAATTGTTTCTTGGGGAATCCAGGAACATTATTATACAGATAGAATTCCAGAATCAATTACTGGAACAATTGTCGGTATTGCAGATAAAACAGATACTGTAATTGGGAATTTTTTAATTGGAAATATTCCATCAAGTTCCAAAGATCCATATGCACTGAGAAGAAAGATTAATTCTGTAATTGAAATTATGATAAACAATGGTTGGAAAATTAGCATGAACGAGATTATGGAAAAATCTTCAGCGATTTTAAATATGGATTATTCAAAAATTAAAAAAGAAGTAAATTATTACATAAAATCCAGAGTTGAGGCTATCCTTTTAGAAAAGGGATTTTCGATAAATGTAGTAAGATCTGTATCGAGTAAGTACGATATTCCTTATGATGCTTGGGTTTCAGCAAATAATTTAACAGAATATATGAATATGGAAGAATTTAAAGACCTTATAACAGCATTTCAGAGAATACATAATATTTCCAGAAAACATAACGATACCAAATTTGAAGGAAATTTACTTCTTCAAGAAGAAGAAAAACGCCTCTTTGATGAGTACATGAAAATTTATGATTCTATTCAGAGAAGTATCGAAAAATTTGACTATACTGAATCTCTTGATCTTATTTTAAAGGCAAAAGGAATCATTGATAAATATTTTGACAATGTATTTGTAATGGATGAAAGAGAGGATATAAGAATGAACAGATTGGGTTTTTTAAAATCATTTGACAATCTTTTATTCAAAATAGGTGATTTATCTCTTTTGAGCTCTGAAAAAGATGACTAATAAAAATTTCAAAGCTGGAATTGTTTCTTTAGTTGGTAAACCTAATGTTGGAAAATCATCGTTACTTAATCTTCTTGTAGGAGAAAAGGTAGCGATTGTTTCTGATAAAGTTCAAACTACAAGAAATAGAATTGGTGGTATTGTAAATTTGGATGATGCTCAGATAGTTTTTTATGATACACCTGGAATTCATAAACCTCTCCATAAACTTGGGAAGTACATTCTTCAGGTTGCAACTAATGCGCTTAATGGAGCTGATTTACTAACAGTTATACTTGATATTGAAGATGGTCTTATGCAATCAGATAAACTAGTTTCAAAACATGTTTTAAATAGCACAACTCCTGTAATTGTTTTAGTTAATAAAATAGACACCATTTTAGAAAATATATCTGAATCGGAAATATCTAAAAATGAAAAAATTCAGAATTTTATAAACAAAGCTCAAGAACTCTTTCCAAACAATAAAAAAATAATTCCAGTATCTGTTGTAAAAGATTATGGGATAAAGGAATATTTAAATTTATTATTAGATTTTCTTCCAACTGGACATCCATTGTTTTCAGATGAAGCGATAACTGATAGATCTATAAAGTTTATGGCTTCAGAAATTATCAGAGAAAAAATTCTTTATTTAACTAAGGAAGAAATTCCCCATTCAGCCGGCATATATATTCAGAAATTTGAAGATAATAATGATTCCTTAAATATAATTGCGGACATAATTGTTGAAAGAAAAACCCAGAAACCCATACTAATTGGTAAAAAGGGAAGTATGATAGGAAAAATAAGAAGGTTAGCTAAAAAAGATATAGAGTTTCTTTTTGATGTAAAGGTTAATCTTGAATTGTTTGTTAAAGTCAGAGAAAATTGGAGACAGAGAGATAAACTTATTAGAGAATATACTAATTTGGTAGATGAAATAAAGTAAAAAAAGCAAATTATGTCTAAAATACTACTTTGATTTATTCTTTAAAAATTCATGATTTTAAAAGGGAAAATTATTAATGATACTTAATTTCCTGTTTGAAGCATTGAACTATTCTTCGCTTGCAGCAAAAAATATGATAAGTCAGTTTTTCGACTATAGAGGATTTAGTCCTGTTGAAATAGGATATCTTACTGTTCTATTGCCAATAATATCAATGATATCTAATCCTTTCTGGTTTAAAATAGGTACAAAAATATCAGAAAAAAAAGCTTTTTTGATAACGACAATATCATCTGCTTTTGCATTTTGGGCTTTGTATTTTTCAAATAATTTTATTTTTGCTATGATAGCTATTGGTTCCTTTTCATTTTTCTTTTCCTCTTTTGTACCACTTGGAGACTCTATTATGATGACAACAGTAAAAAAGTATGGAGGGTCATTTGATAAAATAAGGCTTTTTGGTACTGTGGGTTTTTCAAGTACGGCTCTTCTGCTAGGAATGTTGGTTGAATATGGATTTATCTGGTTTTTCATAATAACTTCTGCTGCTTTACTAATTTCATCACTGATAATTATATTTAAAAAAGATAAAAAAATCGATGACAGTAAAAAAAGAAAAATAGAATTTAAAAGAGATGGTAAAATATCAATTTTTATTTTAATGTTGGTAGGTATGGTTTTTGGAGTATCTATGGTTAGTTTTCATAACACTTTTTTTCCTATTCTTTCAAGAGAAATGGGTTTTGATAAATCTATAGTGGGAATAGTTTTCTCTTTCATGTCTATTACCGAACT
>CAZGZM010000155.1:0-6066 GCA_964529955.1 uncultured Thermotogaceae bacterium | reverse complement strand
AAGCACAGATTCAACCACTTCTACTTCTAAATTTTCTCCAAAAATAAAATCAAACTTTAGTTTATTAAAACCCCCACTACAATAACACCAGGTTTTATCTATATTTACTTTTTTATTCAAAATTGATTCTCTAGCAAAGGGGCAATGACATGCGTAATATCTTTTTTTAACTGGATTTGATTCCTCTAGATATTTTTTTGGATTGTAGGGAATTTTAATATTGAATATTTTATCTTTTTTTCTAATCCCAGCAAGTAATTCTTGATTACTCTTTACAAAATCAATAAATTCTTTAGTCACTTCCTGTTCAAACCATATTGTATTATTTCTATAATGTTCCTCTAATTCTTCTACTGCTTTTGAATGCATCTTCTTCAGAAGAATATCTATATCTTTATGTTCATCGAATTCATTCTTCCATTTTGTAAAATTATAAGTTTGAATTTTGTGATTGTTTCCAGTTATTACCTTTTCGCTTTCTTTTTCACTAAGATTTTCTTTTATACTTTTTAAAAATTTCTCCGTGAAGAAGATCACTTCTTCTGGTTCTGTTCCTAAAGGAGGTTCACTCAGTCCAAGGCAAATTTCATTTAAAACTTCTTCACCATGTTTTTCATTAATTCTTTTCATAATACTTTCGATAACATTCAATCCACCCAATAGTTGAGTAAAATATATATAAATATCCTTTCTATTTATAGAGTAATAATATCTAGCTATGGAAACTAATCTTTCTACAGTGTTTTCTTTTTCATTGATTAAATATTCCATATATTTCTGAATTTGATTAATATGAATTTTATCAATATTTTCATTTTTTCTTGAGAAAAATGATTCCAATTCGATAATAAAATTCATATTTCTTTTTATCATTTCATCAGTTATTTTTTTTCTTATAAGAAAAGATTTAAAAAGATCACTTTGCATCTCACTCACCTCTTTGATGTATTTTATAGTATTACCCTAAAAAAAATAAAGTTACTTTGGTAATTATCCATTTTCTCATAATATAATTAACTGGTAAAATTAATATCCTTCTGAATGAATTTTTTAAAAGCTTTTTTTAAAATCCCCAGCGTTAAAACTAAACCAATTATTCCCATACACGCAAAAATTAAAGAAATTAAAATTTGATTCAACAAATTCATTAAAATAAATCCAATGAATCCCAAAATAAAAGAATAACCAAAAACTATAGGTATTGAAATTGCAACATTTAAATTTTGTTTCATTGCTTTCTGAGGATTATCCCAAGTCAATTTTGGTCTAGATACATCAACAAGCATCTGTAAAGTATTTAAAAAAGATGCATTTAAAAAACTTATAATTATTACTAAAACTATCTCAATAAAATTTAACTTCAAAACTACTGCCAAAACAATTGAAGAAAAAATAATTCCCATAAATGTGAGCTCAGAAACTTGAATTAATTTTGCTAAAAAAACATCCTTGTATGAAACTGGAATTATTTTTAATTCTTTTGATAATTTCCCTTCTCTACTTAAAATTGATGATGATACTGAATTCATTGATGATGCAAGTACTGTTATTATTATAGACACAGGCAAGTATAGAAATTTATAATTTTCGATAAATGTTTTTATTTGTCCTAAATCAGGAGAATTCATTGAAAAATAAAAAATTATTATTAAGATTGGAAAAATAAATACTGAAGCGAGTCCATTAAATGCGAAGGATGGAATTCTTAAAAAATATATCCACTCTCTTTTTACCAAAGCTGAAATTTTCGATCTATTCTCAGAAATTTTCTCATTTAAAGTATTTAAAGATAATTTTTTTCTTGATGCATAATGCTCTTGAATTTCAGAATATACAGAATAATAAAATTTATCTCCTAAAAAAATTAAAAGCAAAAACAAAATGAAATTTAAACCTATAAAACTCGCAAACCAAAGAAAAGAGATTATTCCATGATTTATCAAAGCTTTTGTTGCTAATATTGCTGGAGGATAAGCACGACTTATTGAATTAATAATCTGATTTTGAACAACATATATATTTATTATATCTTCTGGATTTTCAAGAACTTTTTCAGGTATTGTCATACTTATTTGTACATAAACAAGACTCAGAAGCAATACAATTATTCCAACAATAAATATCATTGCATCCTTATGTTTTTTGAATTTAAATATCTTTGATAAAGGAAAAAGTATGATTGAAATAAACCCCACTGGGAAAACCTGAGCAAGAATAAAAATAAAGAATGAATATATCCAATACATAAAACTTACATTTTCATTTATTCCAAAAATTATTAAAGATGGTAAAAGTATAAGCAATGAAATTAAAAGTTGATCAAATAAAATTATTAAAAACTTTGAAGTGATAATTTCTGATGCTTTTAATGGTAACGGTATCAGTGTTCGAAGATTATCTGAAAAGAAAAAAGTATTTATTACTAAAAAAAGACCAAAAAACAATCCAATTATTGACGAAACAAAAAAACTAAATAAAATAAATGTTTCTGACATATCTAACATAGAATATTGATTATAGATAGTATTTAAGAGTTTAATATAATAAGGCCCTAAAGCAAATACTAATGTTATAATAATCCCTATAAATAATATTGGTTCCCAACGTCTTTCTTTCTTCTTAAAATAAAAATACTTACTTTTCGAAATTGAAAAATGCGAATTAAATAGAATCCAAGTAAGAGAAATCAGATTTTTCATTTTCACTTCCAGTCACCTCTAAGAATATTTTTTCTAAACTTTCGTTATTTTTCATTTCTTTTAATTTTTCAACTGTTCCAACATATAATAATTTTCCCTTAGCAATTATGCCTACTCTATCACATATCTTTTCTGCAATCTCCATAACGTGAGTAGAAAAGAAAACTGTTTTTCCATTTTTAATATGAGATTTCATCATTCCCTTTAAATTGTATGCAGATTCAGGATCTAATCCAACAATAGGTTCATCAAGTATCCATAAGTCAGGATTATGGATCAAAGCTGCTATTAAAGATAGCTTTTGTTTCATTCCATGAGAATAAGTCATTACTGGATCATTTATTGACTCAGATAATTTAAATGTTTTTAATAAATAATCCAGTCGTTTTAATCTTACTTCAACCGGAACTTCAAATATATTCGAAATAAAATTTAGATATTCTATTCCCTTCAATTTATCCATTACTAATGGTTCATCAGCAACATATCCTATTGTTGTTTTTGACTTAACTGGTTCCTTTTGATTATCAAATCCATTAATAATTATTTCTCCACTTGAAGGTTTTAGTAATCCAACAATACACTTTATTGTAGTTGATTTACCTGCTCCGTTAGGTCCTAAAAATCCAAAAATTTCTCCGTTTTTTACTTCTAAATTGATACTTGATACTGCTTTTACTCCACCAGAGTAAATTTTACTAAAATCTTTTATTTGTATCATTTTTCCTCCCCCTGATCAATGTTTGAAAAAATGTGTTTAAGTCTAAATTTTCAATTACCGTTTCTTCTGAAATGTATTTTTTTGATTCTTTTTTATCGACAATAAGATTAAAAGCATTTGATAATTCTTGCATACAAAATACATCTTCGAAAGTATACTTTTTATTCTTTTTTTTAGGAACTGTGATTAAAATGTAATTTTCTTTTATTGAGTCTAAATAATCACTAAAAAGAAGCTCTCCTTCTTCTATAATACAAATTTTATCTGCAATGATTTCTGCTTCAGGTATTATATGAGTTGTATAAAGAACACTTTTTTCATCAATTACTAATTGTCGAATCATTTCTAAAACATTTTCTCGTATTATAGGATCAAGCGATGATGTAGGTTCATCAAATATGAATAAATCAGCTCTCTGAGATAGAGAAAGGACTATATATAGTGATGTTTTCATACCGTTTGAAAATGACTTAATCTTCTTATTCATTGGAAGATTAAACCTTTTGACAAGATTTATCGCTTTGTCTACACTAAATCCTTCAAATATTGATTCATAAAGCTTTAGCATATTTTTAATATTTAAATTTTCATATAAACTTTTATCTTCTGGAATATATGAAATCTTACCCCTCACATCATTAATATTTGAATTAAATATTTTAATCTCTCCCGAATAATTCACAAACCCTAATATTGATTTAAGAGTAGTTGTTTTACCAGCTCCATTTCTTCCCAAAAGTACTGTAACTTCACCTTTATTTATTGTAAGATTTAAATTTTTTATCGCTTGAAAATCCTTATAATATTTTGATAATTTATCTATTTTTATTACACTTCTTTCCATAATCTTTCTATTACCTCCTTTAATTCTTCAACACTTACTCCGGAGTTCTTTAATCTATTTATTATATCCAACAGATCTTTTTTAGCATCTTCTATCAAAATTGTTTTAATCATTTTTGGTTTAGTAATTACTAGATATCCTATTCCCTGTCTTGCAAGGATTATTCCCTCTTTTTCCAACTCCCTATAAGCTCTTGAAACAGCAAGGCATAATTACCTTCTTAAACTGCTCGACGCCGCTATGGTTGCTCACGATGCCAAAGATACTACAGACGCATCCGATGTTCACTTTTAAGCAACTACGGTTTATGTGACTGTGACCGCTGATACTACAAACGCAGACTCTACAAGAGCAGGTTTAATCAGGGTCGCAGGCAATTGGAATACGCATGTAAAGTCATTAGTTAAGCATAACGCAAACTCAAACGATACGATTGCAGTATCTTTAATGACACCGACAACGGTTTACGGGGATCAATTACTTGCAAATGCTCTCTTGACCGCTTACAACTCACACGCTGCAAAGGATAAGACTTTAATAGCTCAAAAATCAATATTAACAGCCGTACATCATACAGCCGATACAGGTCTAATAACAAATGCAGCAGTTGTTCATGGCGGGCATTTAGTTGCCGATACGGGCGGGAGTTCTAAAGCAGAGCCTTATACAGAGTATTTAATGCCTTTCTACGACGAAAACACAATACAGATAACAGCATCAAGCGTAACGACAGGATGCACTTTATATTTCTACGGATCAGTTGACGGCTCTAACTGGAATAAAGCAGATACTTTGAATGTCGATGCAGACGGTACTGTATTGAAAACATTGACAACTTGGTATCCTTATCTTAAAGTGACTTGTGCAAGTTACACAGACGGTGCTTATACAATTAAAATGAGAGGGGGTAAATAATGAAAGCCGAAAGAATGGTTGACCCCGACATATCCGATCCTGAAAAGGATTATATATCAATTCTTGTGGACGACACTTTTCCTGCAAATAAAAAGGGCGTGATAATCAAGGGCAAAAAAGATATTGTTCAGTACGATTTTGAAGTCAAAAAGTTTGACGAATTAAAAGGCGAATTACATTTTTGCACATACGCCGCCGCCGATCTTGACACTGATAAGCAGTTTATGAAATCTCAAGATATAGATCATATGCACGACGGTCTTATGAAGAACCTAAAACATACAAGATTAGCTGATATTAACCATGATCAAAAGCGGCTTGACGATGTATGGATTAACGAAATATGGAAGGAAAGAGACGAAGAAGGCAATACTATATCAAGCAAGGGCGTTTATATAATAAAGGAAAATGCCTATTTAATGCAAAAGGCAAAAGAAGGGAAAATAAACGGAGTGAGCATTATGGGTCGGGTAAAGGATATTGTAATTGAAGAAGTGAGTAAATCTGATAATGGCATAATGACTATGATAAAAGCTATACATGACAAGCTATTTGGTAAAGAAGAAAATAAAATAGAGGAGGTCGAAATGACCGTTGAAGAAATCAAAGCAATGACCGATGAGGAACTTGCAGAACTCGAACTAATGAGAATACCTGCTAAAGCGGAAACACCTGAAGAACCGAAGGGAGAACCCGAACCGGAAACACAGGAAGAACCGGAAAATGAACAGTTGAAATCAGAGCTTGAAACTTTAAAAGCCGATTTGACTGAAAAGGAACTTTTACTATCAAAAGCACAAGAACAGATTGACGCTTTGACTAAAGAGAAAAACATGCTTGAAAAAGCACGACTTCGTCATCTTATTCATAGGACTAACATTCTAACC
>CAZGZM010000154.1:4769-6121 GCA_964529955.1 uncultured Thermotogaceae bacterium | reverse complement strand
CATCTCCAAAACAACAAAAAAACCAATTATATTATATATTTGTTATTTTTCAATAAGTTTTTCATTTTATGAACATCTATGTTTACTTTTAGGAAAATATTAGTTAAAATTTCATTTATTGTAAAGATTTAAGTTCCTTTTTTATTGTATAAATTTTTTAACAATAGTGATGGAAGTGTTTTATGAAGATAAAGAGAAATGAGAGAAGATTAGTTTACTTAACATTAATAGTAATCGGATATTTTTTATTCGGAACCATCGGATTCATGATAATAGAGAAATGGAAAATGTTGGAATCTATTTTTATGACTTTGATTACCTTTACAACTGTAGGTTATGGTTTACCTGACACATTATCTGAAAATGGTATGATATTTACAAATTTTGTCTTACTATTTTCAGGGACAATAGTTGTTTTTGCTATTACGAGCATTTCAAATATATTACTTGAAAGAAATACTGATAAATATTTACTAAGAAAAAGAGCGCTAAAAGAGGTGAAAAAGTTGAATAATCATATAATTATTGCCGGAGCGGGTGATCTCGGTAAGATAGTTGCAGACCAAATGACAAAATTAAATTACAATATTGTTCAAATAGATGTGAATGTTGAAACAATAGATTATTTAAAAGCAACAAGTAAAAAAAATAAAATCGAATACATAATAGGAGATGCTTCAGATGAAGAAATTTTAAAAAGCGCTGGAGTTGAAAGAGCATCGACATTAATTTCCTGTCTTCCAGATGATAAAAACAATATTTTTTGTATTTTATCCGCAAGGGGACTAAATAAGGATTTAAGAATTATTTCAAAAGCGAAAAATTTTGAAAACATATCTAAGCTTAAGTATGCCGGGGCTGACAGGGTAATTGCTCTTGACAATATTTCTGCAAACAGAATGGTTGCTATGGTAAAAAATCCAAAATTGCTGGGATTTTTAGATAATATGGATGCATTTAGAGATAACTTCTCTCTTGAAACTGTAGAAATACCAGACCACTTTCAGGATCGAACACTTGAATCACTTAAAATAAATGAGAATTATGGAGTACTTGTAGTGGGAGTTTTAAACGAAACAAATCATTATTTTCCTAAAAGTGATTTCATAGTAAAGAGTGGACAACAACTTGTTATTGTTGGAAGAAAGGAAAGAATTCAAGTTTTTAGAAACATGTTATCAAAAGCAGAAAACACCAATTGACAGGTTAAATACCTTCTGATAAACTACTACTTGTCGCCCGGGTGGTGAAATTGGCAGACACGCATGATTCAGGTTCATGTGGGGGTTACCCTGTGCGGGTTCAAGTCCCGCCCCGGGCCTAACCCACAAAATGGGCTATTGGGTTGATAT
>CAZGZM010000154.1:0-4759 GCA_964529955.1 uncultured Thermotogaceae bacterium | reverse complement strand
AGTCCCGCCCCGGGCACCATTATCTTAAAGTTGATTCTCTCTCAATTATTTTTGGATTAATTAAAATTCTTTTGGCTTTAATACTCTTCTTGTGAATCATTTCTATAAGAAGATTGACTAATCTTGAGGAAAATTGGTCAACATTTTGGTCCACAGAGGAAAGTGAAGGATACAGAAATCTCGATTGGGGTAGATTATCTATACCCAACACCATAATATCTTGAGGGATTCTTTTACCTAATTCGTTTATTGACTTATATAATGCCAGAACCTTCTCATCACCTGAAACAAATATTCCGTCAGGATTGAATTCATCAATAATATTTTTTGAAACTTCATATAATTTTTCTATTTTATCTATATTGAATATAACTTTAAATTCCACATTAGAATTTCTACAAGCTTCTTTGAATCCCCTTGACCTTTCCTGATCTACAGTAAAAATTTCATAACCAAGAAAGAATAGAATTCTTTCGCATTTTTTTTCAATAAGGTATTTAGCACCTTTAAATCCTACCATAAAATTATCTAGATCGACATAGGAAGTATTTTGTCCATCGAGGTCTTTCCCTACGATTACGAATGGAATACTATTTGCTTTAAGGTATTTTATTCTTATATCATTTGTCATATTGTCGAAAATTAAAGCTCCGTCGGCTATTCCGCTTTTAAGAAGTTCGAAACCATCTGTTTCATCTTCAATTGCATCCTTTCCTGATGAAGGAGAAAAAATTACTTTGAATCCTCTTTCCTTAAACTTAAGAATCAAATCCTTCATTATCAAGCTATGCCATGCATTCCAGTATCCTCCAGCATGTTTGTCTATAAATACAATAATTGTTTTAGTAATTTTAGATTTCAAAGCCTTGGCCATAATGTTTACGCTGTAATTTTTATCGAGTATTATTTTTTTGATTTTTCTTCTTGTTTCTTCCTTTACATTAGGTTCTTCATTAATAACTCGAGATACGGTTTTAATAGAAAAGCCTGATTCCTTTGCAATATCTGATAAAGTAACTTTTTTCATTTTTTTCTCCTTATCTATGACAACCTTGTCATAATCATATCAAAAATAGCAATATTTATAAAGAGGTGACTTTTGGTTATAATTAAAGAAAATCTATTATAATAATCTATAATTGCTTCTATTTAGATATAAAATGATATATTTGTGTCTAAATAAGTTTGGTTTATAAGAGAATTTTATTATAGAATATACTTGGTTTAAGGGAAAAAATTATGACATCGTTGTCAATTTATAAATTTTAATCTCATAAAGGAGGTATATTATGAAAAAACTGTTAGTTTTATTATTAGTTCTTACTGTCGTAGCTTTTGCATTCGCAAAGGACACACTAGTTGTTACTTCAAGACTTTGGAGCGCACCATCTGAAAAGGAATTTATAATCAATGAGGTTATTAAACCCTTTGAAGAAGCAAATGACTGTGAAGTTAAATTTACAACATTAGATGATACTAAAATTCTGGAGCAGGTGAAAGTTCAGACAGAAACCGGAAATATAACAACGGACGTTATTGTTGTATATTGTTCCAATATGCCTGATTGGGTAGATGGAGGACTTGTTCAGGATTTAACAGTTCTTGCTGATGGTTGGAAAGACAGAACATTTTCACAAGGTTATGATTCAATGACTGTATTTGATAATCACAGATTCTTCCTACCAGTTGGAGCAGATGTTTACTTGTTCATAGCTAATAAGAAAGCTCTTCCTTATATGCCAGAGGGTGCTGATATAGCAAATCTTACATGGGAAGAAGTTGTAGATTGGGCTAATGCCGTAGCTGAAGGAGAAGGTGAAGGAAAATATGCTGTAACAGGTGTTCCACAAAAATCACTAATTTATCAATATGGTGGAGTTTACCTTTCATATGGAGACGGCTGGCCATGGTTAGATACACCAGCAGCAATGGCTTCATTCTACTTAATGAGTAAGATGTGTGAAGCTTACACTCCTACAGTTATGACATATGATGATGTTAGACCTGCACTTAAGAGAGGCGAAGCATGGCTTGCATCGGCACACTGTGCAAGGGTTGGAGAAGTTTATAAAAATGATCCAACACAATTTGTTGTAGGACCAGCTCCAAGCGGACCAGCTGGTATAGGTTCAATAGCAGGTACAAGTGGATTTGCAATTGTAAATGGAGCTAAGAATCAGGAATTGGCTGAAAAATTTGTAGAATACATGACTAGACCTGATATAATGCTCCTTTCAAGCAAGGGTACAGGTGGGTTTATTCCTCCAGTTGATGAAGCAATTAATCTCTTAACTGATACCCCAGATGACGAAATAATTGCAATGGCAATTAAAGTTATGCAGGAAGGAAACCTTTCATTCATTGCTCCGGTTTGGAAAGACTGGGGAGCAGTAAAGATGGTTTATGATGACATTTTTGAAAATATGATATTAGGTGAATGTACTCTCGACCCAACATACTTAGAATTATTCAATCTCAGAATTCTTGAACAATTGAAATAATTTCGAACTAAACTGAATAAGGGGGATCTATATGGATCCCCCATATTTTTTAATGGGTGGTGATCTATATCGTAAATGCAATTAAAACAGGCCCAAGCAAATTTAAAAAATGGATTCCATATTTATTAGTTTTACCAACAATAATATATTATTGTATTTTTTGGTTAAATCCAGTAGTTACCTCATTTATAACAAGTTTCAGAGATGAAGAAGGACTGAAGTGGACAATAGATAATTATATGCAGATTTTCAGCGATCCCTATTTTAAAGGAGCGATATTTAATACTGCAATTTTTGTTATTATTTCTGTTACTCTGGAATTCGTTGTAGCTATGCTTCTGGCATTGATAATAAATAAAAAATTCAGAGGAGCTTCCATTCTTCTTGCTATTGCTCTGATTCCTATGGCTCTACCTGCTGTAGCTGTGGGAGCAATGTGGTCAAGTGGCTTTGCAACATATGGATGGTTAAACAGTATATTATATAATTTAGGGTTAATTGCCCAGGATGGCAAAATATTGTTTCTCGCAGGAAATGAAATACAATCTCTTCTGCTTATTATTTTAATTGATGCCTGGCAGGTTATCCCGTTTATGATGATTATTTTACTTGCGGGGTTACAGGGTTTATCTAAAGAATGTATTGAAGCTGGGTATGTTTTTGGAGGATCAAAAGTTACAGTATTAAGAAAAATAACTATGCCTATGTTAAAACCAAGTATTCAAACAGCTCTTATTCTTAGAATAATTTCAGCCATTCAAGTATGGTTAATTATTGTCATGATATTTGGTTATAGAAGAATACCAGTTCTGCTCGAAGAAGTCGTGTTCTATAAAGAGGAACTCCTAAACAAATACCATATTGCTCTTGCTTACAGTGTTATAGTTGCTATAGTCGTTTCAATTGTTTCAGCAATATACTTAAAGGTTTCTGGAGCATTTAATAAGGAAGGTCAATTATGAAAAAGAAGCCAACCTTAAACAAGTTGATTGGAAAAACATTATTCTACATTATTATAATTGGAATCGCTTTTATAATTCTTCTTCCTATTTATTTTCTTGTATCGATATCATTCATGTCTGATCAGGAAGCATATGACTGGCCTTTGAACATGTATCCAACTTTTACAAATTCCTTTAAACTGGAGGAATCAAGAACGATTGAAAATGGATATTTGCTAAGCATTTATTCGAATGCTCAAAAAAAGTTTGTAACTATTTTCGATGGAGAAGATATTGATGAAATACTCCATTACACCAAGAATAAGACAAACTGTGACATTTCTAAGGATCTCTTTCTTGAAAAAACTGAAGAAGTTAAGTTAGTAACTGAAAAAAATATTGATAAAATTAATGAATATTATTCCGAAATAGATAATATTAATAATGAAATAAGGAAATTAAATTCCGGTTTAACAAAACTTAGAAAGAATCTAAAACTAGTTCAAGATCAGGAAAGTATGCAGGACATGAAGGAAAAGTTTGAAAAGGATATAGCTGAACAAGAAAGTGAAAAGGAAATTCTTGAATTGAATTTGTCCAGATTAGAGGAGGATTTAGAGGAAATAAATTCAACAAGGTTTTCCTCTTTCAAGAATATCTTTGCAAATTATGTCACATTTTTTCAAGTAACAGCAGATTCTCTGGGTGCTCTTTTTAGAAGCATACAGGTTGCTCTGCTTACAGTTCTGATATCTTTATCCATTGGGGGCATGGCTGGTTATGCTTTTGCAAGATACATGTTTAATGGAAAGAATGTTCTGAAACTTAGTGTTCTTTTTGTTAGGATGTTTCCGGGAATTGCAATTGCGATGCCAATGGTTATTATCCTTGCAAATATGGGATTTTATGATAAACCTTTAGGTCTTTCCCTTGTTTATTCAGTTGGACAAATAGGTTTAACTACGTGGATTACAGCGAGTGTATTCATGGGAATTCCTGTTGAGTTAGAAGAAGCAGCGATGATCTTTGGTGGATCAAAATTAACAGCTTTTATGAAAGTTACTTTGCCTCTTGCTCTCCCTGGGCTTGCTGCTAGTGCTTTATATTCATTTATTGGCTCCTGGAATGAGACTGCGCAGGCAATAGTATTAACTCAGTTCAACCCCACTTTCCCAGTAGTTGTATATCAGACTATGGTTGGAGCAAAGGGAATGGTTAATCTTGTTGCTGCCGGTGGCGTTGCGATGGCACTTCCAGCTGTTATATTTACATTAATAATAAGAAGATATATTCTCCAGATGTGGGGAGGAGTAACTG
>CAZGZM010000153.1:0-6122 GCA_964529955.1 uncultured Thermotogaceae bacterium | reverse complement strand
GTTCCGCTGGTGGTAAAGATTGTGCAATTGGGGAAACTCCTCTTGCAATTGGATATGCACATGATTTAGTTAGACTGAAGGCAAATGGCGCTCCAATAACAATAACAGTTCCAAGAGAAGGAACAGGATTTGAAATCGCTTCTATGTCCTTAGTTAAGGGCGGTAACGAACCTGTTAATGCTAAGAAACTCTACAACTGGATGCTTGGCGAAGAAGCTCAGGCTCTTCTCGCTTCATGGTACGTAGTTCCTGTATCAGAAGTAGCTCCTCAAGATGCAATAGCTATTGACATCAGCACACTTAAAACAGTTGACCAGCTACTCGAATGGGATGCTGCAAACAGAACAAGACTCAGTGAAAAATGGACTGATGAAATCGGTTCAAAATAAATAACTTTTTAGCGGCCTTTTGGCCGCTTCTTTTTAATTAAAGGGGGATATATGTTCACTAAGAAAAAACTCATACTTTTTATAATTCTTGCCCTTTTTGTTTTAATTATAGATTTTTGGATATTCGATACCCTGAAAAACGATTTCGTAGATACTATAAAAGATATGTTTGAAACCAATGCTCAGTCTATTGCTGATGGAGCGCCAAGAAATCCTGAAAATGTTAATAAGTGGATAGATACCATCGAACTTCAGGAAGGTAACTCCGTCCTTTATATAGTTGGAAACCCCTTCTTTCCAGAGGACTTGTCTTCTGTTTCTCTGGATGAGAAATTAACAGAATACTTTAACAAAAACAAAGAAACATCAGAGTTTAAAACTGCAATAGAATCCAGTGCCTACGGAGAAAAATATATTTCGAGTTCTTCTCTGATGATAGATAACAGCGAAAAGATGATTATCTTTGTACCGGTTGTTGATCCTGAATGGTGGGAAACGGTCGGAACTTTAATGATCGCCTTCGATCAAAAAGCGATAAATGATTTTACAGGTCTCTTGAATATCTTCGCTATTGCTATTTTCTCTCTTTTTGTTATTGTATATTTCTTTGGTAAGTTTACCAGAGACCCTGTTACAAATTACCTTATAATAATAATTTTTGTTGTAATAGGAATATTCATAGCATTTCCACTTTATCAGGCGGTGAGATTAACCTTCCTAGAAAACGGATCCTTCTCCATGGATCTCTGGGTAAAGATTCTGACTAAGGCTCAATATCTTGACGCATTGTGGGGTTCAATAAAACTTGGTTTGATAACAGCAACCTGTTCCACGCTTGTGGGTTATTTATTTGCTTTCTCAGTCACAAGAATGAGATTGAAGGGAAAAAAATTCTTTTCTCTTATGGCCACATTACCAATAATATCTCCGCCTTTTTCATTGACCCTGTCAATAATTCTATTGTTTGGCAATAACGGACTGATAACAAAACAGGTCTTAAATATTGCCGATTCAATAAGCATATACGGACTAGGAGGGCTTGTAGTAGTACAAACAATGGGAATGTTTCCAATAGCATTTTTAACACTCTCAGGAGTGTTACAGTCCATTGATTCAACTCTTGAAGATGCAGCACTGAACTTAAGAGCAAACAAATGGCAGACATTCAGAACGGTTACTCTACCACTTTCAATACCTGGAATCGCATCTTCATGGCTGCTCGTTTTCACAACATCACTTGCTGATTTTGCAAATCCTCTTATGCTCGCAGGAAAGTATAAAGTTTTATCCGTTGAAGCATATATGGAAGTTACTGGCTTAAATCGTTTGAACTATGGAGCCGCACTTTCTTTATTACTCCTAGTTCCTACCGCAACAGCCTTCCTACTGCAGAGATACTGGGTAAATAAGAAATCATACGTCACCATAACAGGAAAGCCATCAGCAAGACTGACTGAATTAACTAATAAACCTACCAAGGCTTTTCTTATAACTGCTATGGTTGTGATTACAGTATTTCTGATAGGTCTTTATGGAACAATAATAGCCGGATGTTTTGTTAAAAACTGGGGTATAGACTATTCCTTTACGCTTGATAACTGGCCTGAAGCGCTTTCAAGAGGTAAAGATGCCATATTTGACACTCTCACTCTCGCATTAATAGCAACTCCTATTGCAGGACTGCTTTCAATGCTTGTAGCCTTTGTAGTGGTGAGAAAGAAATTTGTAGGAAAACGGTTCCTGGAAATCGGTGTAATGATTCCCTTTGCTGTTCCTGGAACCATGATCGGTATAAGTTATATACTCGCCTTTAACAGTCCGCCCTTACTTCTGGTTGGAACTGCAGCGATTATAATAATAAATTACATTGTAAGAGAACTTCCGGTAGGGGTAGAGGGAGGTATAGCGGTACTAAAACAAATGGACCCGGCTATAGAAGAAGCTGCTCAGGATCTCGGAGCTGGTCCGGGAAGAATCTTCAGAACAATTCTTCTGCCGCTTATAAGACCGGCGTTCATATCCAGTCTTTCTTATACCTTTGTCAGATCAATGACCGCTGTTAGTGCTGTTATATTCCTTATTTCAGCAAACTGGTATCATATGACTGTTTTAATATACAATTTTTCAGAAAATCTGAGATTCGGTTTAGCCAGCGTTCTATCCACGACACTTATAGTTATTGTTCTGGCTGTATTTGGATTAATGAGATTACTCCTGCCAAAGAGTGATCTTCTCACAAAAACGATTACTAAATGAGGTGACTTATGGCTGTAAATTCATTACCCGTTACTTTAAAGGATATTACTAAAATTTTTATAGATCCCCATTCAAAGAGCAGGGTTCTTGCTGTTGATAATATTTCCATAAAAATAAATGCTGGAGAACTGGTTACACTCCTAGGACCAAGCGGTTGTGGAAAAACTACAACTCTGAGAATGGTCGCAGGATTTGAACTGCCTACTGAAGGTAAAATTTCTGTTGGTGAAAGCGAAATAACAATGCTAATGCCTAATCAGAGAGATACCGCAATGGTATTTCAAAGTTACGGACTGTTTCCTCATATGACAGTTGCTCAGAACGTGGGATACGGATTAAAAATCAGAAAAGTATCTAGATCAGAAATAAATACAAGGGTTAATAAAATACTCGACCTTGTTGGTCTTGCAAATCTGGGAGACAGACCTCCGGCAAGATTATCCGGTGGACAGCAGCAGAGAGTTGCGCTTGCAAGAGCTCTTGTCGTAGAACCATCGGTACTCTTACTTGACGAACCCTTATCTAACTTAGATGCATTGCTTAGAGAACAGATGAGAATAGAAATCAGACGAATACAAAAAGCTCTTGGAATAACAGCTATATACGTTACCCACGACAGAATAGAAGCAATGAGTTTATCTGACAGAATAATAGTCATGAATAAAGGAAAAATAGCTCAGGTCGGTTCTCCTTCAGATGTATACATAAATCCTGACTCAGAATTCGTTGCTGGATTCATTGGAAAGGCCACCTTCTTTCCAGTAGAAATAGCCTCCGTTGAATCAGGGATAGCTACAGTTATCCTTGACGGCAAAAAAATAAAAATTGAAAGAGGCTCCGATGAAATTGGAGATTCTAAAAAGGGAAAAGTTCTTACAAGACCCGAATCCCTTAAACTTGTTGAAAAGGGAACAGGTCAGATAACAGGAACTGTGAAATACAATGTATATTTGGGTAATACAGTTGAATCATATATCGAAACAAAATTTGGAGAGCTCATGGCACAAATAGACAACCCTGCAATTAATAAAATATACCAGGAAGGTGAAGAAGTAGATATAGAAATAAAACCTGAAATATCCAAACTTTTTGCAAATTGATATAAAAATTAGGTTTATAAAAAAATACTATTTTCTGAAAGGAGAATAGTATTTTTTTTATACATAGCTTTATACGTTCCTAAAAAAACAGTAACCGCTTAAAAATGTTCATATGTTCATAACTATGTAGATAACTTTTGTAACTCTCTTTATAAAGGACATTTATTTTAAGTACTTTTCTACAAAATCATCAATTTTATCTACAAAAAGAACTACTTCCTGAACGCTTTGAACTTTCATTTTTTCCATTAATTCAATATTTGAATTATTATTTTTTTAGTCCCCTTCCACCCTTATTTTTTTATAAACATTACATATAAACCATTAAAATAAACCATTACAAAAGTTATCTACAAACAATGTTCATAACTCCAATTTTATGAACACCTATCCTTTACCCTTTAAAAAGAAACATACAAAGGTTTTCTTCGCAGTTATGAACACCTTATTAGTATTATTATTAAGTTCTTATATAATAATACTAATAATAAATACCTATATAATTTGCTTTCAAAGAAAGCTAAATTTTTATCAAAAAAGGATAAACATATTATACTACTCTCTTTTCTAAAAAAAAATTGATCATTAATCTTTCAATATAAATTCTCTCATAATAAGTATATTTCAAATATGTTTGACAAAAAAAATAGTACTTTTATATACTTTTCTAGTTGAGAAGAAAACAATAAAAAATCATAATTTATTGGGGGTTGGTCCATATGTAATTCTTCTTATATCTCATTCCATTCAAGTAATACTTAAAACGATAGAAGAAGTAAGAATCAATATAAAATAAAAGCTTTAACAATTTCATCATATTTATTCATGAGTTCTTTTTCATTTAGCGGTTTCCAAAAATTATTTATTTTTTTTGTAAAATTGTACTTGTCTAAAAGCAAGTACTATAATAACTGTTAAAAAAGAAAAATCTCAATTATTACTTGTTGAATTGCAGATATTAATCAAATTTAAAATTCTCAGAGAAGTATTGAAAAAACATTTTATATCCTTCACATAGATAATTTTTACCAGGTTGGTTATTCCAAGAATTTAATAATCTGTCCTTTGGGCAACCTCCATAACAGAGTTTAATATATTTGCAGTCAAAACATTCCTCTGGTAATCCATAAACCTTATTTAACCCAAAATCTTTATTTCTTTCTATTATTTTATCCAAGGTACTTGACAAAATATTCCCAATTTTGTATGAGTCAAAGGCATATCTGTCACAGCTGTAAACATCTCCATTTATTTCAACAGTTGGACAATGACCGCAGATAGCTTCATGAACACATAATCCTGGAGATTTAACCAACATATTTCCAACAGTAGCTTCGAAAATCTGAATAAATTTTTTTCCCTTATCATTTTTCTCCCATAAATCAAATATCCTACAGAGAAAATTTCCATAATCTTTTGGTGAAACTGAAAAATCAGTTAATTCATAATTTTTCAAATAGGAAAATATTCCTGGAGGGGTAGCAAATCTTTGTTTTATTTGGTCATCCTCTGGTGTTTTTGATTCAACAACCGGTAAAAATTGCATGAAATCACTTATTTCTCTAAGAAATTTGTATACTCTTTCAGGAAATTTAGAGTTAACAGAATTTACAGTGGTCAAGGTATTGAAATCAACTGAAAATTTTTTCATCAATGAAATACCATTCATAATTTTATTAAAAACGGAACCCTTTGAATCTCTTCTAAAAGAATCATTTAAATCTTGAGGACCATCAATACTAACACCAACAAGAAATTTGTTTTTGGTAAAAAATTCGCACCATTTTTCATTTATAAGGATTCCGTTCGTTTGAATAGAGTTTGTAATATTTCGGCCTATACTATATTTTTTTTGAAGATCAACTGCATATGAATAAAAATCAATTCCTGCTAAAAGCGGCTCTCCACCATGCCACGCAAAATCTACATTATTGTTATTTCCATGTATTTCTATATTTTGCTTTATGTATTCTTCTAAAACTTCTTTTGACATAATTTTATTTTTGTTGTTTAAAATTTTGTTTTTATCAAGATAATAACAGTAATCACAACAAAGATTACAGGTTGAACCAACTGGTTTAGCCATAACAGCGTATTTTTTTGAATTAAAATTTTTATTCATTTTCACTCCGTACATTTTCAGATTAAATCATTTTTATATATTAAAAATTCCAGGATTCATAAACTTCTTTAAATGTTTGTCCATTATCATTTCCAATTTCTCGTTTAATTACCTCATTAAGCATGTTATTCAATTCAAGGATTAATTCTTTATTTTTTTCTGGTTCCGCTGCTAGATTAATCATTTCATCAGGATCATTCTCTAAATCAAAGAGTTCAACATCATTGTTTTCAAACAATTCATCAAATGTTTCAG
>CAZGZM010000152.1:0-6171 GCA_964529955.1 uncultured Thermotogaceae bacterium | reverse complement strand
GGTCGACTGTCCTCGATCTTGATCAGCCCGGGCAGGGCGTCGAAATGCGACCGCGCCAGGGCCGCGGCGGCGTTCAGCGTATCCCAGTCATCGCCCATCAGCCGCAGGTGGATCGGCTTGCCCGCGCCGGGCCCCTGCGCCAGCGCCAGGATCTCGGTTGATTCATTGTGTGACATGGAAGTATTATTTGAAAAGATTCCTCTAGATAAAGTCAGTACTTCAATGACCATCAATTCTACAGCGTCTATTCTTCTTGCAATGTATATTGCTGTTGCAGAAAATCAAGGCGTAGCTCCTGAAAAATTGAGAGGCACAATTCAGAATGATATTCTGAAAGAGTATATTGCTCGTGGAACTTATATTTTTCCTCCCAAACCTTCTATGAGAATCATTACAAATATATTTGAATATTGTGCAGAAAGTCTTCCTGGATTTAACACCATTAGTATTAGTGGTTATCACATAAGAGAAGCAGGTGCTAATGCTGTTCAAGAAATAGCTTTTACTTTAGCTGATGGAATAGCTTACGTTCAAGCTGCAATAGAAGCAGGATTAGATCCTAATATCTTTGGTAAAAGATTGTCCTTTTTCTTTAACGCTCACAATAATTTTTTAGAAGAAATAGCAAAATTTAGAGCTGCTAGAAGAATTTGGGCTAAGATTATGAAAGAAAAATTTAATGTAACAGATATTAAAGCACAAATGCTAAGATTTCATACTCAAACAGGGGGATCAACTTTAACTGCTCAACAACCTATGAATAATATAGTAAGAGTTGCTTATCAGGCTTTATCAGCTGTTATGGGGGGGACACAGTCACTTCATACCAATTCATATGATGAAGCTTTGGGGTTGCCTACAGAAGAATCTGTAACTATTGCCCTTAGAACTCAGCAGTTAATTGCATATGAAACAGGAGCAGCGGATGTTGTCGATCCTCTTGCTGGTTCATATTATATTGAGAAACTTACAGATGATATTGAAAATAAAGTTGTGAAATACATTGAAAAAATTGAAAATATAGGCGGAATGGTTAAAGCGATAGAAGAGGGGTTTGTTCAAAGAGAAATTGGGGAAGCTTCATATAAATACCAGAAAGAAGTTGAGAAAAACGAACAGATTATAGTAGGATTGAATAAATTCAAAACAGAAAATAAAGTTAAGAATGAAATTTTAAAAATAAATGAAGAAGTAGAGAATAAACAAAAAGAAAAAATTAAAAAGTTGAAGGAAAATAGAGATAATACTGAAGTGCAGAAAAATTTGCAAAAATTGAAAAATGTTGCTTTGAACAACGAAAATTTAATGCCCTGTATTCTTTCCTGTGTTAAATCATATGCAACAGTGGGGGAAATATCTAATCTCCTGAGGGAAATTTTTGGGGAATACAATGAAGCGATAATTTTATAGGAGGAGAGAAATGCCAATAAAAGTTTTAATAGCGAAACCAGGATTGGATGGACATGATCGAGGAGCAAAAGTTGTTGCAATGGCTCTAAGGGATGCAGGTATGGAGGTTATTTATACTGGATTAAGACAAACCCCTTCCTCAATTGCAGAAGCAGCTCTTCAAGAAGATGTTGATATTGTTGGTTTGTCTATTCTTTCAGGAGCGCACAATAGATTATGTAAAAAAGTTCTGGACCAAATGAAAGAAAAAAGTATAGATGATAAACCGGTATTTTTAGGGGGAATAATTCCTGAAGAGGATTATGAAGGATTAAAATCAATGGGAGTTATAGAAATCTTTGGACCAGGAACTTCATTAGAAAAAATTGTTAAAAGGATTAATGAAATTGTCAAAAAATAATTTTTTAGAAATAGCAAAAAATATATCAATAATTGAAAATGATCATAATAAAGCGACAGATATTATTGAAAAATTAAGTAAAAAAAAATACTATGTTATTGGTATAACCGGTAGTCCCGGTGTTGGAAAATCATCATTAACAGATATTCTATCCTTGGAATTTTTAAAATTAGATAAAACAGCAATAATTGCCGTTGATCCTTCTAGCCCTTTTACAGGAGGAGCTTTTTTGGGTGATAGGATAAGAATGAGGGAATCATCATCAAAGGGTGTGTTTATTCGATCACTTGCTAGTAGAGGAAGTGTCGGAGGTTTAAATCCTTCTGTTTACGATACTGTAGAATATCTTGGAAGAGCTGGTTTTAAATATATATTAATAGAAACAGTTGGTACTGGACAGGCTGAAACTGATATAAAAAACATAGCTGATATGGTCTTACTTGTGCTATCTCCAGGAAATGGAGATGAAATTCAAAGCATGAAAGCTGGTATTATGGAAATTGGAGATATATATGTCGTAAATAAAAGCGATTTGCCTGGAGCCAGAAATTTATTTGCGAAGATAAAATCAATGTTAGAACTTTCAAAAAAAGATAATGATGTTGTATTAACAAGTTTTTTAAAAAAAGGATCGTTGAAGGACCTATTTGATAAGATATTTTTGGAATTAAATAAAAAAGATAATTATGAAGAAATTGAGAAGAAAAGAAAAATTAATAGATTACTAAATGCAATTATGAAAGAGATAAAATTTAAACATATGAATTATAAAAGCTTGGAGAAGATTTATAATTTTGTAAGGGGGGAAAGCAATGGAAGGAAAAAGGATTGATCATATTGGAATTGCAGTAAATAGCATTGAAGAAAAAATTAAAGTATATAAAGATTTTTTGGGATTTAAAGAAATTGAAATAGAATTATTGAAGGATAGAGGACTAAAAGTAGCTATGATTAAAGTAGGAGAATCAAAAATTGAATTACTTGAATCAATTGATGAAAAAAGCACTATAAAAAAGTATCTTGACAAAAAGGGTGAAGGAATTCATCATATTGCTTTTGAAGTAGAAAATTTTGATAATATTGAGTCTTTAGCACAAAAAGAAAATATAAAATTACTTGGAAAGCCTGCAACAGGAGCAGGAGGAACTGAAGTAGTATTTCTTCACCCTAAGACAACAGGAGGGGTTTTAATGGAATTGGTTTCAAAAGGGGATGAAAAAAATGGATAATACTCGAGATGATTTTTATCAAAAAAATAAAAAAATTGAGGAATCTGGTGGTGAAAAAAGAATTAAGAAACAACACGATAGCAACAAATTAACTGCTAGAGAAAGAATAGAAAGTCTTTTTGATAAAGGTACTTTTCAAGAAATAGATAAATTTGTAGAACATAGATCTAATTATTTTGGTTTAGAAAAAAAGTCATTTCCAGCGGATGGTGTTATAACAGGAATTGGTAAAATTCATGGGAAGCAGGTCGCAGTTTTTTCTCAAGATTTCACAGTTCAAGGCGGTTCTCTTGGAGAAATGCATGCAAAAAAAATCATGAAAATCCAAGATTTAGCTATGAAATTAGGAATTCCAGTACTTGGAATAAATGACTCTGGTGGAGCAAGAATACAAGAAGGAGTAGATGCACTTTATGGATACGGAGGGATTTTTTTTAGAAATACCAGGGCCTCTGGAGTTATTCCTCAAATAACAATTATTGATGGCCCATGTGTAGGTGGAGCCGTCTATTCTCCAGCTATGACTGATTTTATTATTATGGTAGATAAAACATCACAAATGTTTATTACAGGACCTCAAGTCATTAAAACTGTTACAGGAGAGGACATTGATAAAGAAAGTTTAGGTGGAGCCGCTGTACATAATTCGAAAAGTGGAGTTGCTCACTTTATTGCTAAGGATGATAGTGATGCACTCGAAATTGTTAAACAATTATTATCTTATATTCCTCAAAATAATCTTGATGGAGTTGAAAATTTACAAAACGAAAATTCAGATGAAACTATTGATAAATTAAAGGAAATAATCCCTGAGAATCCAAGAACACCCTATTCTGTAAAGGATATAATTTCCTTGATAGCAGATGAAGGAGATTTTCTTGAAGTTCATTCCCATTATGCAAAGAATATTATCACTGGATTCTGCCGTATTGGAGGGTTTCCAGTAGGCATAATTGCAAATCAACCAGGATATTTAGCTGGAGTTTTAGATATTGATTGTTCAGATAAGGCAGCAAGATTCATCAGATTTCTTGATGCTTTCAATATACCTATTGTTACACTTGTAGATACTCCAGGGTTCTTACCTGGAATAGCACAAGAGCATGGAGGTATAATAAGGCATGGTGCGAAACTTTTATACGCATATAGTGAATCCACCGTTCCAAAAGTCACGATAATTCTTAGGAAAGCCTATGGAGGAGCTTATATTGCAATGGGAAGTAAGCATTTGGGGGCTGATTTAGTGTATGCATGGCCAAATGCTGAAATTGCTGTAATGGGACCTGAAGGAGCAGCAAATATAATTTTCAGAAAAGAAATTTCATCCAGCGATAATCCCGAACAAACAAGAAAGGATAAGATAGAAGAGTACAAAGATTTATTCGCAAATCCATATAAGGCGGCAGCTAGAGGTTATATTGATTCTATTATTTTACCTGAGGAAACAAGAATGAAAATTATTAGAGCTTTAGAATTACTTGAAAATAAAGTAGAAGCCTCTCCAAATAAAAAACATGGAAATATTCCTTTATAGGTTTTTATAGTATGTCAATAAATATACAGATTACTATATTAGGAATTTCAATTGTTTTTTTAATCCTTGTTATTTTATATTTTCTTTTCATTTTTATGGGAAAAGTATTTTCTAATGGCAATAAGAAAAATAAAATTCCTATTGAAAACAAGGCAGATTATTTGGCTGGTGAAGATGAAGAATTTTTAACTGATGAAGAATATGAAGTAGTTGCTGCTATAATGGCAGCAATTCAAAACCATAGCGGTAATAATTTATATATTAAATCTATAAAAAAGATTAAAGAAAACAAATGGAAGAAGAGTAATCCTTTAAAATACTGGTATTTGGGGAGGAAAAGAAATGCTAAAAAAATATAAAGTAATCGTTAATGGAAAGGATTATTTAGTAGAAGTGGAAGAAATTGGGAAAAATGATTCAGAAAAGAATATAGAAAAATATGAATCGAAACCAGAAAAAATAGTTGAACAAGTTTATGAAGATATCTCAAAAAAAGAAAAATTCAATTCTGTTCCTGAAAAAGAAGAAGCTAAATCCTCTGGAAGAAAAGAGATAATTTCACCCATGGCGGGCACAATATTGGAAGTTTTAGTAAGCGAAGGAGATAAAATAGAAAAAAATCAAAAAATACTAATTTTAGAGGCTATGAAAATGGAGCATTCAATTCTGTCAGATTTCGAAGGGAAACTGAATGTACTTAAAATTAAAACAGGTCAAAATGTTGATGCAGGAGAAGTACTAGCAATTTTAGATTAATTGTAATCAATAGCATTGTTAAAGATTATAGTAGCATTGTGATATAATATTTTATTATAAATCTTAAAATAATGGAGGGGTAAAATGAAAAAGGTACTGTTTTTTTCAGCAATCTTATTACTTGTATTTTTCTTAAGTGCTTGTTTTAAGCCTGCTTATATGGTTTTAGAATTAAGTCTTGAACCTAATTTAATTCAAGAAGGAGATAGTTTCACTTTAACATGGAATTTAAAGACTCCTGGAGAAGTTGAAAAGGCTGATTACGAAATTCATATTAACGATTCAGTAATCGAAACAGACCAAACTACTTATTCGGGAACTTTGACTGCTGGAGAGTATTCTATCAAAGTAGAGGGTACTATTACTCAAAAGGGATTCGGATTTGGTGAAAAAACTTCAAATGTCGAATCTGAAACTAAAACATTGAATGTTTATAATCCTTCAGTTAATTTTTTAACAACACAGGATGCTTTCAATACAGATTCTTTTGTTTTAGAATGGGAACCAGTTGATGGGCTTTCTCGTATATATGAAGTTTCAGTAAATGGTGGATTGCCATTTGAAACAACATCTACTTCAGCAACAATTTCTGGTTTAAGCGAAGGTCCGGATCAATTTGTTGAAGTAAAACCAAAGGAATCGGATTCATTACCTTCAAGATTTTTCTTTGACATTGATATGACAGGACCAACAGTTGTATTCGATTATGCAACTGATAGAGAGAGACCAGCATTACAGCAGAGTGGAGTATTACCGTATGGAAGATATATGGTTCTTTACTGGGGATATACTGAACAGGTTTCTAGTTTAAATGTTTGTTTTAGACAAAATAATGCACCAGG
>CAZGZM010000151.1:0-6228 GCA_964529955.1 uncultured Thermotogaceae bacterium | reverse complement strand
ACTAATAATATTATGAGAATAAAAGTGTCCTACTCCCTCTGAATCAACTTTCATAGTTTGAGGCTTTCCAATGTCATGAAAAAACATTGTGAGTCTTAAAATGAGATCTTGAGGAACAGAAATCATAGACTCAACAATATGATTCGCAATATCCAGATGATGATTCGGATTTTTCTGATCAACTCCAACTGTATTAATAAATTCAGGACAAATGTATTTCATAAGATTTAATTCAACAAGATCAAAAAGTGTATATGGATTGGATAAAATTATTTTATTGAACTCTTCTCTAACTCTTTCAACACTCATATTTTGAAGCAATTCGTGATTTTTAGTGATTACTGATTTTGTCTTTTCTTCAATTTTAAAATTTAATTCAGCTTTGAATCTCACTGCTCTTAACATTCTTAAAGGATCATCTGTTAATATTTTTTCGGGGTTGAAAGAGCGGATTATTCGCCTTTTTATATCATTTAATGCATACGAGGGATCAATCACGATATTATCATTATCAATTGCAAGGGAATTTATTGTAAAATCCCTTGATAAAAGGTCCTCAGTGATATTTTCTCCCTTGAAAGTAGTTATCTCATAAATATTTTTATTAATTAATACAGATATTGTGCCGTGTTCGATACCAGTTGGAATAACCCTATAACCTTCATCTTTAACAACGTGAATAAGTTCATGTGAAATAGCATTCGTAGAAATGTCCCAGTCATTAGGTTCTCTATTCATAATAAGATCCCTGACACATCCACCAACAAGATATGCTTCATATCCTTTTTTTGATAACAACTCAACTATTTTTTTTGCTTCATTATCTATTTTGAAAAAATCACTCCCTATATTTTACTTGCTAATTTCTTTGAATGAGTAATAAAAAAACCTAATTAAATAAAAAATGTATTTGTTCTAAATAAATACTTAGATTATTTAAAAAGACTTTCCAACAACAAGATTATACGACTTACAACAATTATTTCAATCTCAAATAACATGATTATTTAGATATTTGATAAGAGTGTATTATTTATTCGATTTAAATATTGAGAAATTTGAAAAACACATAATGTTTGATATTAAAGAAATTGTTATTGATACTGGTTTTATTTATTAGTTCTAAAAATCCTGGATCGAAAAATTTTGGGAATCGTTAGGTTGGCAAGTAATACAAGACATTAAATGCATGTATAAAGAATTCTAATTTGAATGATATATGATTAATTACTTGTTTTTCTGGTGTAGATATTTATAAATCCAGTTTTTTCTCCATTGTAAGCAGCTATTATGAGAATAACAAAAGTCAAAATAAATCCAAAATAACCTGTACCTCTAAAGGATTGCTTTATTCCTATCCACTCAATCAAAAATCCTCCAAAAACAGAACTGAAAATATAAGATAGTCCTATACTAACAAACCAGAACATGCTCTGAGCTACTCTAATATATTTTTCAGACAATTTGAAATGTATGTAATTAAATATCGAATAATACATAAGGATAAAAGCAACACCATGAAATAATTCAAAAATAATCAGCGAGAACAAACTATCAGCATAAGTAACTAAGATATTTCTTAAACCACTGAAGAAAAATCCAATAATAAAAACTTTAATATTTCCTAATTTTGCAACTATATTGTTAGCGAAAAGAAGAAAGGGAACTTCAGCAATTGCCATGAATGCCAGAACAATTCCAACTGCATCCTTCCCAAAATTCATTTCTCGGGTTAAAATTGGCAAAAATGTAGAATGAAAACTAACCATAAACATTCCATAAAAAATTCCAAATAACATCAGAAAAAAAGTGAATTTATTTCCGTTCCGAAAAGTAGATTCAGTTTTTTTATTAAAAACCTTTTTTGAGCTTTTCTCCTTGAAATTTATTACAACTGAAGCGGACAAAAATAATAAAGATCCCATAATAAAGAGAAAAACAAATCCATTTTTAATTAATTGACTTACTATAAGTGAAGTCGCAGAATATCCTATGGTTCCGAAAAGACGAATTCTGTTGTAAGTCCCGCCGTTTTTTAAAACGGACTTTGCCATCAAAGAATCACCTAATGGAATACATGATGAGAAAAAGAATGAAAAAACTCCAACAAAAAGTAAACTTGTAATAAAATTATTTGAAAAAAATATCGGCCACAATAGAATACTGGAGGATAAAGATATGATTAAATAGGTTTTCTTTTCAGGAATTTTGGAAGCTATTTTAAACCAAAATGGACTTGATAGTAATGCTAATATGGGGAACATCGCCATTAAAAAACCTATTTCAGACGGACTATAACCTAAGCTATCAAAATACTGACTGAATATTTTTCTGATAGCAAGATTTGAATAATTTAAAGCTTCAAAAACAAACGTTCTTACAATCAAGAAAATCACTACCTAATCTAATAAATGGATAAATCTAAGGTATGTAAATAAATAGATTTCCCATAACATTACCATAACATAAATAATCATTAGATTACATACAGGGGATTATTAATAAATAAATCTTTTTATAAACTGAAAAACTTCACCTTTTTAATATAAAGTTTTGTAATTGATCAAGGGAGTATGTTTATATTTAACAAAAAAATTCTTTTATTCATTATTTTTAAAATATCCATTTATTCCTTTGAATATTATATTTGAATAAAGTTTAACAGTTACTTCAGATTCAAATGATTCTTCAATTTCAGGATTTGACAAGAAATTACATTCAAGTAAAACCGATGGCATATCAGTATAAGCAATAACATCGAAGGTTTCCTGAGCAATTTTTCTAAATTTGATATTATTATCTTCAACATATTTTCTGATACTTTCAGCAACTTTTTCACTTTCAGTGACCATTAATTTTTTATATCTTATTTTCTTTTTGAAAATTCTACTATTCAATAAATCATCAGAATAAATTTTTGACATATCATCTCTATAATTAGCTTCTGACAAATCATAATAATAAATTTCATAACCCTCAGCATATTCACCATACACCGCTGCTGAGTTTAAATGTATACTGACAAATAAATCTGCATTCAATGAATTTGCAAATTCAGCTCTTTTAATTAAATCAACAAAATTATCATCTTCTCTTGTCATATAAACTATATATCCATTTTCCTGTAAAAACTTTTTCAATTCCTTTGAAATTTCCAGAACAAGCTCCTTTTCGTAAGTGCCATTTTTCCCAATGCAACCGTAATCTTCTCCACCATGCCCCGGATCAATGACAATAACCCACGAGTTATTTCCAAAACAATTTTGATTTCTTATCTGAAACGAAATAATATCCTCGAAATCAAAAATAAGAAATATACTTAAACTTATTATAATTAAATAGATTAATATAAAAAACTTCTTCACAAATTTTCCTCTAATTTTATAAATAATCAAATAAATATTTAAAAGATACTTTTCTATTCAAATAATTAATTTCATAAAGGTTAATTACAGAAATAGCTTTCAATTCCATTAAAAAATATATTTGAATATTCTTCCAATGTTTTTATATTTTTGAAAGATTCTTCGATTTTTGAATTTGATAAAAAATTGCATTCAATTAAAATTGATGGCATATCAGTAAAAGTTATTACATCATAGGTTTCTTCAGAGATTTTTCTAAATCTAATATCGTTTAATTCAGCAGATTTTTTTATATCTTCAGCAATTATTTTGCTTTCTTCTACCATCAATATTTTATTTTCAGATTTGTTTTGAAAAAAATTGTCAGTTAACTGCTCATTAGAATATACTTCAGATAAATTAGTTGCATAATTCGATTCCGACCATTTATAATAAAATATCTCCATTCCATCAGCATATTCAGGATCAACAGATGTCGAATTCATATGAATACTAAGAAATAAATCAGCTTCTAGGTAATTTGCATAAATTGCCCTTTCCTTTAGTTCAATGTAATTATCGGTTTCTCTTGTCATAAATACAACATAGTTATTTGCTTCTAATATATCTTTTAATTCATTTGAAAGATTTAACACAACATCCTTTTCATATGTTTTGTTTTGCCCTACACAACCAACATCAAATCCCCCATGACCAGGATCAATTACAACTACCTTTTTACCATTCCCATCAAATTTGATTTCATCTGGTTTTAGCCAAATAGTGTTATTATTTTCAAGAACAGGGGATACTTTTATATATTTGTTGAAATAAACTTTTATATTTAAGTATTTTACTAAAGTATTTTCTGAAGACATTTCCATTTTTATACTTTCAATTTTATTAGATTCTGGAAATATTTCATAGACTTCTTGTTCCAATTCAGCACCATAGATTTCAAGTTCAATCATTTCGTCAGTTTGTTTCTTAATAACATAACTAAACCTTTTGTCGAATTTTAATCCTATTCCACCATCTACAGAATATTTATAAGTAAATTGAGTAGGTGAAGTAAATATCTGTATCATTTTTTCATTAACCACAACTCTCAAACCGAATAATTTGCAAGAATCTAATATGGGTAAAAAGAATCTATTTTCAAATAAAATAGGCGCTTCAGACATCTCAATCCAATGATCATCAAGCAAAACTGATTTGTCATCTTTTATAAATTTGATTTTATGATTATTCATACTGACTGACAAAGATTTTTCTGTGTTATTCCATTCATATTCTGCATTTATTGTTTCAGCAAGAGTAACGGCATGAAAAAACATCTTATCTTTAATATAAACATAAGATGTCTCTGGAACCCTTTGAAATTCTATTACTAACTCAGTAGAGAAAATCAAAGTAGAAACTAATAATAGAATTAAAATAATAAAAAATCTCTTCATATAATATTCCCTTAAAATTTATAAAGATTATATCATTATTAATACATATATGTAATAATACTTTTTGTTTTTATATTTTTATTAAAGGATTTATCCTATATTCAATAGATTTAATTTTATGGCTTTAATGAATAATACTAAAATGATCACTTATTCTATAAAGATCTAAAAAAAGAGTCGGTTAAACCGACTCCTTTTATTTTTTTTAGTTCTGTATAAATCAGTTGTTTGGAATGCAATCTCCAGGTCCGTTAGGAACATCACATACTGCATCTCCGGGACCATTTGGAATTCCTTCGCCGACTCCAATTCCATCACCTGGTCCGAAGGCAATCTCGTCAGATGGTCCATCTGAGATTCCATCTCCAGGGCCATATCCACCTGCAAATAAAGAAATTCCAAAAAGAATGATAATAAAGATAACAAAGAACTTTTTCATTTTTTACACCTCCCCTTCATGACATAAGATATCAAATACAAGATTAAAAAATGATTAATGGTTTCCATAAATCTCGAAAAATATTTAATCGATTTTTAATTTGATATATAGTAAATTATCATAGGGAGGTGTTTTTATGAAAAAAACTATTTTTATTTATTTGGTAATTGTTGTTTTAATAATATTTTTTACAGGTTGTGTCAATACTAATACTCAAATCACAGAAGAAGGTATTTTGCATATTTATTTAACAGATGCAGTTGTTCCAATTAGTGAAGTCGAAAATGTATTCGTGAACATTGAAAGTGTTTATTTATATGGAAATCAAGAGGGCAATTCACCATTACTAGTTAGCGATGAACCTCAAGTTGTTGATTTATTAACATTAATTGGAACAGAATACAGTCTTGCAACTGTTGAGGGAACAGGAACATATAATCAAATTAGATTTGAAATTTCAGATGCTACTATAACGATACTATCTGAAGAATATGATATAGAAATAAATTCCAGTTCTATTAAATTGAATGTTCCCATTATTTTTAGTGAAGATCCCGTTGTCTTATTAGACTTTGATCTTTCAAAATCATTGAAGGTCCAGGGTCAATGGAATCCTGAAAATCCTGGAAAAATTCATATGACTCCTGTAGTTACTGCAAGATATGGAATTAATTATGACATAAATGGAATAATTTCTCCTCATGAAGATATTTATTTGATAGCTCTGGAAAATGTTGTGACAGATGATAGTACTAAAACAATTTTGACAACTTTTACTCACAATGAAAATCCTGTCTGGGAAGATGGTGAATTCAGATTTTTAAAGGTTTCCAGTGGAGATTACTTCTTAAAGATCTTTAGTAGAGAGATCTATGAACTTGAAAACTTTGATGTTATAAATAATGATCCTACACAGGAAGTTGAATTAAAAATTGAAAATTCAGACATTGATTTGGGAACAATTAACATTGAATAAAGTGATAAGATT
>CAZGZM010000150.1:4742-6234 GCA_964529955.1 uncultured Thermotogaceae bacterium | reverse complement strand
GTTTCAAACAAACCGAAATTATCCAAAATAGCTATCCCGGGTCTTTTCGCAGGGAGGTTGAAATCGGTCATTTTTGCTTTTAATAATCTCCCCGTCCAGCCGATTTCTCTGAGAACCAGTTCAGCCCAGTCATATCTCGAAGCGGGTGTGTTTGTTATGTGATTGTTTGTGTTATCCTAAAACTGGTTCTTTCCGATTCTGGTAGAACAAACTCATTAATTAGGAACAAGGGGCGGGGCTTGATATGTGTTTTCAGAAAAGAGCCGTGAGCGTTTAGTTAAACGTGTTAAGAAAACTGCAGTTTTCAAATTACTTTTTACTTCTTTTTTAAGATGAAAATTCCACAACCAAGATTACAACCACAGTTTTGATCTATCTTTTGTTTGTCTAAAAGAATATTTTCAAAAAAATCTCCTTTATCGTCAACATAAGAAAACTCTTTTAAAACAAAATTTAATTTAAATATGTTTATTAAATATTGAATCGAAAAAACTCTGTGAGCATTAAATTCTATTCTTTGCTTTCCAATTGGAGCAGAGAAATAAAATGTTCCGTTCTTTTTAAGCATTTTTGTAATATTTTCAATTGCTTTCAGATGTCCATTAAAATCTATTGGATCACCATATCTTCCTAAGCCAAAGTGTTCAATAGCATGTAAGGATGAGGCTGAATCACAAGACTCGACTAAATCAGTAGGCAATTTCATAAAATTTGCTTGCTTAAACTTTATATTCTTTACTTTACTCGTTTGACTTCTAATGTCAATGATTTCGATTTCTCTGAAAACTGCAACATGAGCAACAAATCCATCTGTTCTTGATCCTATATCTATATGTCTTTTTGGTTTATTAAAAAAAATCTGCCGTGCAACATACAAATCTTGGTGGAAATAGTGCCCTGACATTGTTCCGGATGTTTTAAATCTTTCGTCTAATATTGGATACATCTTTTGAAATTCGAAGTCGACGTTAGATCCTTTTTGTTTTTTTATTAAATGTAAGTCTTTTAAGAAAAAAAATACTCCCCATACACATTTGATGAATTTCTTTGGATTAATACCAAACAAACTAAATCTTTGATTTATTTTATTTAAAACATTCTTCAATATTATCATTCCTTATCTATCCACTTGATTTTCAAATCTTTAACTCAGCAAAAAATCGCTAAAAACAGTGGAAGTAAAATAAAACTTATCTTTGATTCTTTCACACTAAGAAAACACTCTAAAGATCAACAGGTTGTATTTAGGGAATACTATATATTTTAGTACTTCACACAAAAAGGAGTATAGAATAACCACTTTTTTTATTTTACAGCTTCTACATTCAAACTCACCAAAACTCCATTTTCTTTATCCATATGAGGTACATCTTGAGGATGCATATCCACAATAGTAGTTACATCTATAGCAGACAAATCAACATCTTCATTTGTAGTAGTAACAGTAAAGGCAATCAATTCTTTATCTGTGGCAAATGCAGAATCTATATAT
>CAZGZM010000150.1:0-4732 GCA_964529955.1 uncultured Thermotogaceae bacterium | reverse complement strand
AATCATCATAGTCCTTATGTACGGTTTTACGCCAATCATATTTCTTTACCGCTTTAAACCCGGAATCTTTGAACAACCGCTCCAAACTATTAAAATCAAAAGCACGATAGTGAAAATTATATTTGTAATCTTGCCTTCCATAAAGTAGGCCCATTATTAAATCAATATCATGGTATTTCTGGTAAACTTCTACAATCTTTTCGAAATCAGGAACGGCAATTCTTAACATGCCACCAACTTTTAGCACCCTGTACCATTCTTTTATGACTTCTTTAGTCCTATTTCTTTCAAAATGCTCCAAAAGATGTGAAGCATAAATAAGATCAACGCTCTCGTCTTCATACATTGATAGATTATCAACTTCAGCTACATAATCTATATGTTCAAATTTTTTAACATCAATATGTGTAAAACCCGGTATAAATTTCTCTCCACTTCCTAAATTTAGTTTAATCAAATAAGCCCCACCTTTATTTTTTCTGTTTTTTATAATCTTCTAAGCTTAATTTGATGCCCTCACTTAAACTTGTCTTGTATTGCCATCCCAGTTTTTTCAATTTAGAAACATCCAACTCTTTTCTGGGAGTTCCATCTGGTTTTGAGCTCTCATATTTTAACTTACCATCAAATCCAACGATTTTTTTTATTAGCAGTGCAAGTTCTTTTATTGAAATGTCCTTTCCTGTGCCAACATTGATGGTTTCGTTGCCTTCATAATGATTCATTAGATATAGCAAAGCGTCAGCCAAATCATCCACATAAAGAAATTCTCTTTTTTGACTTCCTGTACCCCAAATTTCGACATATGGTTTATTTTCAACTTTTGCTTCATGGAATTTTCTTATAAGTGCCGCTAGAACATGTGAGGTTTCAAGATCATAGTTATCGTTGGGGCCGTAAATATTTGTTGGCATGGCGCTGATAAAATTTGTACCATATTGTTTATTGAAAAATTGGCACATTTTTAAACCGGCTATCTTTGCAATGGCATAAGCTTCGTTTGTAGGTTCTAATGGACCTGTTAATAAATATTCTTCTTTTATGGGTTGTGAAGATAGCTTTGGATATATACAGGAGCTTCCAAGAAAAAGAAGTTTTTTTACATTATAATCGTAAGCTGCTTTTATCATATTACTTTCTATCATGAGATTAGTGTAAATAAAATCTGCCGGATAGCTATTGTTTGCTTGTATTCCTCCCACTTTCGCTGCAGATAAAAAAACGTACTCAGGTTTTTCTCTTCTAAAAAACTTTCTCGTTTCTTCTTGGTTTGTCAAATCCAGTTCTTGATGTGTTTTGGTTAATATGTTTGTGTAGTTTTCTGATTTAAGTATTCTGATTATTGCAGAACCTACCAGTCCCTTGTGCCCTGCGACATATATTTTAGATTCTTTTTCCATTATGCGTCTTCTTTCTGTTATTCATTGTACTTTCTTTTGTATTGGGCATATTTCGCCTTTTCATAGTCGGATTTTACCATCATTTCAACTAATTCTTTGAATTTCACTTTAGGTGTCCATTCAAGTTTTTCTTTTGCCTTTGTTGGATCTCCAAGTAGTAATTCTACTTCAGTTGGTCTGAAATAAAAAGGATCCACTTCGATAATGATTTCATCTGTTCCCTTTTTTCTTCCTTTTTCTTTTACACCTTCACCATACCATTCTATCTGTATTCCCACTTCATTAAAGGCATTTTCAACAAATTCCCTAACGGTATGGTTTTCTCCTGTTGCGATGACAAATTCTTCAGCTTCTTCTTGCTGAAGCATCAGCCACATGGCTTTGACATAATCCGGTGCATAACCCCAGTCTCTTTTCGAATTAAGATTTCCCAGATATAGTTTTTTCTGAAGGCCAAGGGCAATTCTTGCAGCAGCTCTTGTGATTTTTCTGGTGACGAAAGTCTCGCCTCTTCTGGGGGATTCATGATTAAAGAGTATGCCATTACATGCAAAAATGTTGTATGCTTCACGATAATTGATTGTTATCCAGTAGGAATAAAGTTTAGCAACTGCGTATGGATTCCTTGGATAAAATGGGGTTGTTTCTTTTTGAGGGGTTTCCTGTACTTTTCCATAAAGTTCGCTGGTTGATGCCTGGTAGAATTTGACATCTTTTTCCATTCCAAGAAGTCTGATGGCTTCAAGGATTCTAAGTGTGCCAAGGGCATCGGAATTGGCTGTGTATTCTGCTGTTTCAAATGAAACTTTGACATGACTTTGTGCTGCCAGATTGTATATCTCGTTTGGCTTTATTTCTTGTAATAATCTGATGAGATTGGTTGCATCTGTTAAATCCCCATAGTGAAGAAAGAAATTGACATTCCTCTCGTGAAAATCCTGAAAAATATGATCAATTCTTTTGGTGTTAAAGCTGCTGGCTCGTCTTTTTATTCCATGGACTTCGTACCCTTTTTCAAGAAGCATTTCGGCAAGGTAGCTTCCGTCTTGGCCGGTTATTCCGGTTATTAAGGCTTTTATCATGTCATCACTCCAAAGTGGCATTTTAAAAAGATCATATTTTCAACCATTTTTTTGGTACTATATCATTATCTTTGTGCAAATTGTCATTAAACCATACCTTAGGGGCTATGACTATCTTATTTTTATAATTATTTAAATATGCACCCCACCAACTAAATGAGCTATTTGCAATAACATTATGTTTGCATTTAGTCATCAAAAACATATCTAAGTAACTATTTATTCCTGTATTCCAGTCTATTACTTTCATTCTGTCTAAATTAAAGGTTTTTTTTACCCAATCAGGATCATCGGAAAAAAAATAAAAAAAGGGATTCTTTAATTTTGTTTGTAGTATTTTCACAGACTCAAGATAATAAGAATTGTTGCAAACTCCGCCTAAATTTTCGTCTTGTAAATAGTCTCCCCGTCTGATATGAACACTCACGCTTTCACTATTAGATATTGTTTCAGCTAAATCAATGTTTCTTTTTCCAATTATTTTTCTAAATTTAAAAATGTCAAAAATATCTTCTTTTATGTTATAGAAATAGTTTTCTGACTGCCAAAAACCATCTAAATATATATTGTCTTTTTGGAATATTTTCTTATTATACTTAAAATTCATTTTTTTTTCAGTATAATGCTTTTTTTTAAAACCAAATATTTTCCTTTTAAATTTTGAGAAAAGGTCTTTTTTATATTCCCTTAGTAAATTTAATTCTCTTTTGCTTGCTATATCAAAAGGACCTATCTCAAAAACCTTCTCAAGTTCTAATCCGTTGTGATCTTGGTTTGTTTTAAACCATGATATATCTAATTTTACCTCTTTTTTATTATCTAATAATGATTTATATAAGGCATATTGAAACATCTGATTTCCTAATCCACATTTAATTACAACAATAACCATATTAAACTCCTTTTAAAAAAACGCCCAAAAATTACCAACAGAGCTGGATATGAAAAACCTTCCAGAAAAGGATGATATTATTTTGGATGGATTTCCTTATACCAAAGAGTAACATTCATTTTTTAATTGATTAAAGTCACAAATGTTGTAAACATCAATTTTTAATTTGATCTCAACTCTAAAAATAAATCAAAAACCATACAACTTCATTTTAGACTTCCTGAAAAAGGCCCTCGTTGCCCCTCTCCAATCTCTCATAACCCTCCCTGTTGTTTCCTCTAAACCAAAATTATCCAAAATAGATACTTCCGGTCTTTTCGCGCGAAGGTTGAAATCAGCTCTTTTGGCTTTCAACAGTGTTCCTTTCCATTCGATTTCTTTTAGAATCAATTCAGCCCACTCATATCTCGAAGCCGGGGTGTTGGTGATGTGATACAAACCATATGCTTTCAATTTTAATAATTCCATTGTTGCCTGAACCAGATCGCCTGTATAGGTAGGGGAGGATATCTCGTCATCTACAATCCTCATAACACTTTCTTTTCGGCTCCAATTGATGACTTTTGTGATAAAATTTTGAGTTCCCTCCCCAAACAGCCAACTGACTCTTATCAGATATCCTTTTTGTGCTATTTGAAAAAACCTTTCACCTAAAACCTTACTTTCACCATATTTGTTGATGGGATCCGTTTGATCTGCGATGGTGTATTGTTGCTTTTTACCGGAAAAGACGTAATCTGAGGAATAATGAATCAACTCACAGTCATTTTCATTAGCACATATTGCCAAGTTTCTTACTCCCAGTCCGTTTACGGCATAGGCGCTTTTCCAATCCTCTTCTGCTTTATCCACGTTGTTGTATGCGGCACAGTTGATGATGTGTGTAAATTGACGGTTTTTGATAAACTCACGCATTTGATTCAGATCTGTAATATCTAAAGTTGAATGATCGGCAGCAATGTAAGGAATATTTTCCTTACTAAAATACTGGCTAAAAGCCTTTCCTAATTGACCTTTTGCACCTGTAATCAGTATTTTCAAGTTTACAACCCCTTGTTATCTCTGTTTTTCAGCCATTCTGTCAAAGTTGGAAGTTTTTTATCTTTTTCTGAAAGGATCATTTCATCAATTCCAAATTCTTTGCTTTGCCAGTCAATTTTCAAATCAATATCGTTGTAAAAAATACCACTTTCACAATTTGGACAGTAGTAATCTGTTGTTTTATAAAAAAGCTCAGAATCGTCTTCAAGTGACAAAAACCCATGACCGAAACCCTCCGGGATAAATAGAAGTTTATGGTTTGTATCAGATAAAATAACCTTGTAGTGTTGGCCAAAAGTTTTTGATCCTTCTCTGAG
>CAZGZM010000149.1:0-6280 GCA_964529955.1 uncultured Thermotogaceae bacterium | reverse complement strand
TCAAATAGTTTCGAATTCTTAAATAAAACTTTTTCTATTCTAGAAAATGATGGTTATAATGAATCAATAGAAAAAAATGATGCTTTGTCTTTTTTCTTTGAATTTTTAAAAAAAATAAAGGATGTGATCGAATGAATGAAGAGTTATTAGTTAAATTTACAGATTATGTACAAAAACTTGATGCAGATAACATGGATGAAGATGTTGTTCTGTCAAAAATAAAAGAAAATTTCTCTAGTGAAGAGCTAGTTCAAATTCTTGAAATCTTTGGACCTATGCTAGGTAACGTTCAGGAAATGGTGGAGAACCCAAAGGAATTTTTTCTAGGTAAATCTAATGAAGAAGCTATGAAAATGATAGAAGAAGCAAAGAAAAATAAAAAAGAAGACGCTTAAGCGTCTTCTTTTATATATTAACTATTTTCTCTCTTTTCATTATTTTATTGTATAGAATTAAGCCCTCTGCTAAAATAGAACTTGCTTTTTTAATTTTTTCATCATTAAGAACATATGCAATTCTAACTTCCTGTTTTCCAGCATTTTCAGTCGCATAAAAACCGCTGAGTGGTGAAACCATAGTTGTATATCCATCAACATTAAAATCTGTCAATAACCATTTTACAAATTTTTCACTATTATCAACGGGTAACAATACAGATACATAAAATGCTCCCTTTGGTTTCTTAAAATAAAGACCTTCTACTTTTCCAAGCTCTTCATATACTATATCTCTTCTGTATTGATATTCCTGTTTGACACTACTGATATAATCTCGTCCGAGAGATAGCAAACCTAATGTCCCAATCTGAGCCTGAGTTGAAGGGCTTAACCTTGCCTGTGCTATTTTAATAATCTCATTATATAAAGTTGCATTTTTAGTAGCCAAAACCCCTATTCTAGCTCCACAAGCACTGTATCTTTTCGAAACACTATCAATCATTATTATTCTATCTAAATAATTTTTAAAGGAAAGAATTGAGAATGGTTTCAAATTATCAAAAACAAATTCTCTGTAAACTTCATCGCATATTACCCATAAATTGTGCTTTTTCGCAAATTGTAATAATTTTTCCACGTCTTCCTTTGGATAAACAGCACCTGTAGGATTGCAAGGATTCGAAAACAGAATTGCTCTAGTTTTGTCAGTAACTTTCTTTTCAAAAACTGATATATCAGGGATTTGATACCCCTCTTCAGGATTTGCCTTAACGGGTACTAAATTGACATTGACCATACCTCCAAAACCCTTATAATTTGCATAAAATGGTTCAATTACAATTACTTCATCTCCAGGATCTGCAATAGCAGAAAGACTCATGATAATAGCTTCACTGCCTCCCTGAGTAATTAACAATTCTTCAGTAGAAAGATCTGTATTATAATCTTTATAGAAATTACAGAATTTTTCCCTTAACTCAATTATTCCAGCTGAATGACTATAAGAATCAATTTTATGAGGATTATTCTTAATATAATCAAAATATATCTTAGGTGTTTCAATATCTGGTTGCCCAATATTCAAATGTAAAACATTAATCCCTCTTTTTTTTGCTTTTTCCGCAAAGGGTATTAATTTCCTTATTGGTGAAGCCTGCATATCGTTTATTCTTTTTGATATTTTCACCTTCCACCTCCAAAATATAAGTCTTTATAATAATATAATATATTACAAAATAAATAAAGTTAAGGTCATTATAGATTAAATAATTAGGATTATTGACTTTTGAGATGAATAAACTCTTTCTTTAGACACTTTTTACATTAAAAAATGAATAATTTTTATTATAATGTAAGAAGAATCAACTTTAAGGAGGAATAAGATGATTTATAACATTATCATTGGTATATTAATGGGTATTGCAAATTTAATTCCTGGAGTCAGTGGAGGAACTATTGCATTAGTTGGGGGTATATACGATAAATTAATTAATTCGATTTCTGCTTTTACAAGTTTTAAATTTAATAAGAAAGTAATTTTTTTCCTTCTTGAAGTTTTTGTTGGTGCTTTAGCTGCAATTTTTATTTTTTCTTTTTTAATAAAATACTCTTTAGATAACAACCCTTCTATTACTTATGGGATTTTTTCAGGGCTGGTAATTGGGAGTTTACCACTAATGCTAAGAAGAATTAAAAAAATTTCTCTTAGTAATTTGATATTATTTATAATTGGTCTTTCAATAATTATTGGTATAAGCTTTCTAGAGCCTCAGGGAACAAATATAACTAACGAGCTCAATCATTCTTTTTCTTCTCTTATTTACGATATTTTTGCAGGATTTATTGGAGCGGCTTCAATGATTTTACCTGGTTTAAGTGGATCATTTATTTTGTTGATTTTAAATGAATACGAAAGAGTAATAAACTCAATAAGTAGTGTAGATATTATAATTTTAGCCTTCTTTGCAGTTGGTGTTATTCTGGGAATTGTATTAATGAGCAAATTTTTAAAAATCCTATTAAAAAAATTCCCTACTGAAACTTTTTCGTTTTTATTTGGCTTAATGTTGGGATCCATTCCAAATTTACTTTCAAGAACCGGTCAAGATAATAATATTTTATTGATTATATTTGGAATTTTTATCGGAATAGCTGTATCGGTTTTATTCTTTTACATTAATTACAGGAGAAATATCAAAACGAAATAGCTGGCATGCCCGGCGGGACTTGAACCCACAATCTCTGGATCCGGAGTCCAGTGTTTTATCCTTTAAACCACGGGCATATCGTCTTTTCGTTTATATTTTCTCTAGAAAAAACAGCATCATATTCATCAATATTTATATCTTCTTCTAAATTATAAACTGTAAAATTTTTTGATTTAAACCCTTTATATATCTGAGGATTATTAGTATAAATGGTTAATAATTGATAAAAATTCAAATTTTCTATTTTGTAGGAAGGTGGATTATAGATAAGTATCTTTCTGTTTTTATATTCATCTAATTTTTTTATCTCTAGTTTTAATATATATTTTACATAGAAACTTTTACCTTTTCCTCCATTAAAGGATTTCAATATTTCCATCGCACTAATCTGATCTTTAATGAATAAATATTGAGTACTGAAGTGGTTAATCTTTCATCTATTAAATATGTTTCATCGCATAATCTCTTTATTTTTTCTCCAAAAGAAACGGCTTCTAAAGATGTATTGCTAAATCTTCCAGACATTGATAAGGGCAATCCAATAACAACTTTTTCAATGTTTTTTTCCTCAATTATTTTTTTGATGATATTTTTATATCCTTCAAATGGAATCGTTTTTAAAGGCAAGTTTATTCCTTCAAGGCTTACTGCTAAACCAATTCTTTTAGTTCCGTAATCTATACCGAGTATATTCATTGTTGTAATCCTAAGTCATTAAAATGCCTTTATTGGCATTGAAGTTTCGTAAAAGTCCTCTAGTTGTTTTAGTAGCAAGAGCAGTAGTAAAAGCTCTTGTAATTTTCTTTTCTATAAAACCTTCTCTATATCTTAAAGTATTTTTAAATTCCTCTTCTGTAAAATCTTCGGTATCAATTATTTTCCAGATTTTATCTTCATTTATAACTCTGCCCATTTCTTTTAATATTGACAGATAAACTTTGAATACGCCATCTTCAAATCCTAAAGCACTTTTTATATCAATTTCTGACGCTGGAAGAACCTCTTTAAAATCCTGAAATATTACTTCAAGTTCTTCCTTTGAAGGAAATAATCTATCTATAGTATTAATATTACCCATTAAATCAGCTTTATTAAAACATAAGTTCAAAAAGATATCCATTTCTTTATTGGATTTAACAGTAATATTATCCAAAAACTCAATATAATTCTTTGGAGCACTGTAATAAACCACATTAGTATTTTCCCTATTTATACCCAATCCATCATTTGATGGTGTGGTTATTAAAACTTTTATCTTTTTCCTCTCTACAAGAGAGTATATGCTTGATCTCTGAAAATCTCTTAACAGATAATTATAAAAAATTAATTCTCCATTCTGCAAATACTTCGATAGCGATTTGCCTATATTTCTTGCAAGTAGTGATGTTTTTTTTGGAGAATTAACTATAACAGTTATTACTTCATCATGTTTAATTAAAGATGATAAATGATCAAATTTATTTCTTGTTCCTCTATTATCTATTATGCCTAGTTTTTTTATTTGAAAGGGTAAATTTTGTAAATTAAATTTATTATCTTTGAACAAATCAAGAATTTCGCTTGAGTATATACTTCCTACTACCCCAATATTTTCATTTGCTTTAATAAAATTGATTATTTCATTATACTCTGGTAAAGCTTTGTAGTAGTCCTGCAACATATATGAAGGTTCATCAAGAATAAATTCATCATATCTTTCAATCAACTTCTTCTTATTTTTGACGAAAAAAGGTAATGTACAAAATAAAACTTTACTATCGTAGTTATCAGAAAATAATGAATTTGCATATGAAGGATTAGCAATATCCAAATTATGCTGTATAGAATAAAAAGAATGAAACAATGTTCCATTCAAACCCGAAATTACCAGAGTACTTTTATTTTTTTTAATATTATTCAAAATCTTCCATGAGAGAATTGCATTTTTTTCTCTTATATTGGAAAAATTTGACCATTTTTTATAATTACCAGAAATCAAATCCTTTGATTTATGAGTTATGCTTTTTTCCAAATTATTAATAATATTATCAATGCTCTCTACATAATTGATTTTAGGTTCCTGTTTTTTCCAGTTTCTTATGAATTCACTTACAAAATGTTTGTCTCTAGCTTCTTCATCGAAAATAGGGTCAATATATAAGTTTGTATCTATTAGAGATAATTTAACCGTTTGCATACCAAAGGAAATATCTCCCTTTATATTGACTACTGCATCCATTTTTAACAAACTCGGTTTAACATACTTGAAATTTTCAAATAAATTTGTCATGTTGTAACCAATTGCAAGATTCTTCTTTTCCCCATTCCTTAAAATGAGTTTTACGTGATCACCATTTAAACCAAATACTTTTGCTCTTTCGATATTCATTCCCTTTACTAGAAAAACTGGCTCCGGGTTAGAATGTCCATAGGGTCTCAATAAATCAATATGTTGTAAAGTTTTTGAATTAATCATATCCGGATCTAATTCATCATCAATTTCAATCTGATGTATAGGTGTTTTATTCTTATATAAACTTCTATAAGCTGAATTTAATCCTTTTCTTAAATTATCAATATTATTTTCAGTTACACTGAAACCAGCAGCCATTTCATGTCCTCCATATTCCTCAAGAACATTAATTTTGACATTATTCAATAAATTTATTAAACTTACCTGTCCCGGGCTCCGTGCTGAACCTTTTCCTATCCCATCGCTAATTGAAACTAAAAAAACAGGTTTGTTATATATACCTACAAGTCTTGAAGCAACAATTCCCAGAACTCCAAGATGCCATCCATCTCCAGAAATTACTAATACCTTATCCTTTTCGAATGATTTTTTTGATTGAATTTTCTTTTTTGCTTGATCAAAGATTTTGGCTTCAATATTCTGTCTAAGGTTATTGTATTTTATAAGAGAATTAGCAGTTTTCGGAACATCTTTTACCTGATCAGAAACAAGTAATTTAAGTGCAGTAATAGCTGATCCCATTCTTCCAGCCGCATTAATTTTTGGAGCAATTTTAAAAGCTATGTCTTTCGCAGTCAGATTTTCTTTGTATATTCTTAAATATTTAAATAAGCATTTTATACCTGGTGAAGGGTTCGTTCTTAAAATTCTGGTACCTTCCTGTACAATAAATCTATTTTCATCAAGAAGTGGAACAATATCAGCTATAGTTCCAAGAGCTACAATATCAAGAAAATCAAACAAATTCAAAGGATTTTTCAATTTTTGATTTATAGCAGAAAGCAGCTTAAATGCAACACCTACACCAGCAAGTCCTAAAAAAGGATATCTTTCGCCTGAAACCTTTGGATTTATTATTGCATCTGCTGGTGGGAGCTTATCCTTTGTTTCGTGGTGATCGGTTATCACTACTTTCATTCCAATATCTTTAGCAAAGGAAACTTCTTCGACAGAAGTTACACCACAATCTACAGTTACTATTAATTTATAACCTTGATCCTTTAAATCATTTATCGATTCATTATTTAAACCGTATCCCTCTTCAAGTCTAAGAGGAATATAATAACCAACATTAAATCCTAATTCTTTGAAGGAATTATATAACAAAGCAGTACTGGTAACTCCATCTACATCGTAGTCACCAAATATAACTATAGGTTCTTCATTTTTTCCAGCTTCTAAAA
>CAZGZM010000148.1:0-6302 GCA_964529955.1 uncultured Thermotogaceae bacterium | reverse complement strand
ATCGATGTATCTGAACTTGCCCGCCGCCGGCTCGATGGAGTTGGCGTTGATCTCCTAGTGAAAATCCCTATTTTGTTTTTCCGGCATGGGGTAATGAAGGAGACTATCATCTTCTGAATAATAGTCCCTGTATTGATTCTGGAACAGATACATCTGCTCCATTATATGATCTTGAAAATACAACCAGACCAATGGGTAATGATTTTGATATGGGTGCTTATGAAAGATAAATTATGAGTTTCTTCTTTCTAAAACCTTTATTATTGAATCATCAAGTTTTGTTAAACCATTTTTTCCTATTTCTACTATATTTTCCATTGTTTTATTAAAATCGTTATCAAGAAATCCCTGGCAGTCCTTAATTCCAATATCTCTCATTGCCAAAAGGGAGGCATCATATGCTTCCTGTCCAGCCATACCAGCTTTTAATGCGCAACTTTCCTTTGCTCCATCACAAAACATACCTAAAGTATCAGATAATACCGTTTTAATGGCTAAAGTTATTTGTTCCTGAGAACCACTGAAAAGATATGTTATTCCTGCTGCTGCACCTGGTGAAGCTGCATTAACGCAGCCGCATACCGGTGCTACTTTTCCTAATTTACTCTTTATAAAACCAGAAATAAAATGACTCAGTGCCACTGCCTTAGCAATTCTTCTTTTCTCTAATCTCAATTCTTCACCAACAATTGCCACAGGAAGTATGGTAACTATACCCTGATTACCACTTCCCCCACTACTCATAACGGGTATGTCTGCACCACTCATTCTTGCACCCGATGCTGCCATACAAAAATATTTAATTTTATAATTTATTTGATTTATGATTTCATTAAACCCTAATAATTTAAGTCCATGTTCAGCAACTTTATAATTCATTTCAATGCCTCTAAATATTTCTTCAACATCATGTTCATCAATATTATCTATAGCTTTAATAAAATTATCTAAACTAAAAGACGAAGAGAATTTAAAATTATCATTTTCTTCAGGATTATCTTTATTAAAAAAAACTATCTTCTCATTTCTTTTAACTACATATATACCAGTATGAGTATTTTTGATTATACATTGAGCGAAATTTTCTTCTGTATAGATTTTTGCATCGATATATATACCTGAAAGATCCTTTATACAATTTACCTGAACTGCATTTTCATCTAATAGTAATTTTGCCTTTTGAAGACATGTATCTGAAGAATCACTTAATACTTCGAGTTTTTTTGAAGGATCACCACAAAAGGAAGCAACTGCTGCGGCTACTTTATTACCTTTCATTCCTTTTGTACCAGGTACTTTTACATACATACCATTTTTATAAACATTTTTTGAAACATCAACTATAACTTTTTTTATGTTTTCTCCTTCTACTTCTTTTCTTGCTCTAGCAACAGCAAGAGCTACAGCCCCTGGTTCGGTGCATCCCAAGGCAGGTTTAACTTCCTTTTTTAAATATTCCTTTACTGAATACAAAATTTTCCCTCCCCATATCATTATGACTTATTATAACCATAAATTAAAATTTTAACCACAACAAATAGGTAGTATAATATCTAAAGGGGGTGCTGGGAAAATTGGAGGAAAACTGGTTTAAACTATCTGAAAAGAATATAACCTTTTTAAAGGGTATATGGACGGACAACGCAGGACAAATAAGAGCAAAAAGCATTCATAAAAGTTTATTTAAAGAAAGCAATAATAGTATTGCAGGAATATCAGTTGCGCAACAGGGGGTACCCTATACAAAGGATTTTGTTGTAAAAGAGACAAAACTCGAACCGGTTGGTGAAGTTTGGTTGAAACCCGATTGGAATACCTTGAAATATCCTGGTTATTCTCCTGGATTTGCAAATGTTTTAACTGATTTGTACTTAAACAAAAAACCATGGAGTTTATGCCCAAGAAATTTGCTAAAAAAAGCTATAAAAGAGCTAAAAAAATATGGCTATGAATTAAATGTCTCATTTGAAAATGAATTTTATTTGTTTAGAAAGGCAGACGAGGAATACAAATTATTTGAAAATTCTTCCTTTGCATCATCTTTTTCATACATCGAATATCATGATTTTATTTTAAAATTGTCAGAGGAACTGGAAAATCAGGGATTTAAAATCGAAAGATTCTATCCCGAATCAGGACCAGGTCAGATCGAATTGACTTTTCGATATTCAGATCCTCTATCTGCTGCTGATAACCAGGTATACTTTAAAGAAATCACAAAGAATATAGCAAAAACCTTTGGATATCACGCTTCCTTTATTCCTAAACCCTTTGAGGAGCATTCAGGAAATGGGTCTCATATACATATTAGTATATGGAAAAATGGGAAAAATATAACAGGGTTAAAAAATACTCTCACTCTTTTATCAAAATCTTTTATTGAAGGAATATTAGATCATCTTCATTCTTTAATGGCAGTGACTACACCTACAAACAACTCCTTTAAAAGAATTAAACCGGATTCATGGAGTGGAGCATACGATTGTTGGGGTTATAATAATAGGGAAGCGGCAATTCGTGTACCTCTTGATGAAAATAATTACGTTAATAACTTTGAAATCAAAACAGTTGACGGAACATGCAATCCATATATTGCTTTAGCGTTGATTATAATTTCTGGTGTTGAAGGAATAGTTGAGAAAAGAATTCTGAAGGATCCTATGACTCATAATCCATCAATGTTTTCTGAAGAGGAATTGTTTAAAAGCAGAATAAAAAGACTTCCAAAAAATCTAATCAATTCATTATACAGATTTTCTGAAGATAATCTTTTTAAAAATTTTATGGGAGAAGATTTTTTTGTTTCTTATCTAAAGGTTAAAATGTTTGAAAATGAAGAAACTCAAAATCTCTCATTTAATGATGAAAGAAGAATTATGCTGGAGAAATTTTAATGTTCTTTGATCATATTAAAGCCATTGATAACCATTCACATAGTATCTTCAAAAATACCGATTACATTAAATTCCTATCTGCTTTTTCTGAATCAAAAGATAAAAATCAAATTGAATTACACTCAAAAAGAACAATTTTTTATAAAAGAAGTATGATTAAACTGAAGGGTTTTTTTGATACAGATGAAGAAGATTATTATAAAATAAGCAGAAAAAATAACATTGAATTCTTAACTAATTTATTTCTAGAAAAAGCAAATCTAGAATATTTATTTATCGATGATGGGTATCTAAGAGATAAATTTTTTGAAATAAAATTTTTCAATAAGTTTGTAAAGGTAAAAAGAATACTAAGAATAGAATGGATAGCTGAACAATTATTAAAAAAGAAATTATCATTTGAAAAATTTTTGGATTTATTCTTATCATATTTAGAAAATAATCGGGATGAAATAGTGAGTTATAAGTCTGTTTCGGCTTACAGATGCGGTTTAGATCTTTTAAAGGTTTCTTTTATTGATGCTAAAATAGAATACGGGAAGAAAATTCGTGATAATGAAACTAAATTACAAAGTAAATTATTGATTTCTTTTTTAGTTCGAAAAGGTTTGGAAATTGCATCTTTGAAAAAAATTCCAATTCAGTTTCACACAGGTTTTGGAGATAACGATTTAAATCTTTTAAAATCAAACCCTCTTTATTTAAAAGGCATTATTGAAGAATTTAATAAAGTTCCCATAATATTACTTCATGCTGGATATCCTTATACAAAGGAAGCTGGATATTTGGCATCCATTTATTCCAATGTATACGTTGACTTTGGTCTTGCATCACCTTTTCTTTCTATTTCTGGAATAAAAAATACTTTACTTGACTTGATGGAATTAGCTCCCTGGTCAAAAATTCTTTATTCTTCTGATGCGAGTAAAATTCCAGAACTTTATTATCTCTCCTCAGAGATATCTAGATTTTGTCTGCATGAAGTCTTATGTGAACTGATGGAAAGTAAAGAAATAAATAAATTCGAATACGAAGAAATTGCTGATAGTATTCTTAGAAAAAATGCATTAAATTTATATAATATAACTTAAGGGTGAGAGTTATGGGAAAAGAAAAAATAAATAGTAATAATAAGTTAGAAAAAGAAGATTTTTCAAACGAAACCAAAGAAGTGCTATCCAAGGCTTTTTTCTTTGTTATTATAATATTGGTTATCTGGTTAGTTCTGTTCAATACACCCGAAAAGGAGTTTGAACCACTTTCGTTATCAGAGGACATAATAAAGCTTTCAGAAGATTTTTTTCTAAATGAAATTGCAGAAGAAAACAGAGAATATGAATTTACTGAACATTTTATAGGATTTGAAGAAGCTGAATTTGGGAAATACACCTTTGATAATGAGTCATTTGTCACTGATTCATTTATAAATGAAGAAATAGATTACAAAACAATTTGGAGTTATAATGTTCAGTTTGATTCTTTAAATCTTGTGATTGCTTATTATGATAACAATGAAATTATTAATAATAAGAAGGAAACAGATTAGATTTCTATTAAAGGAAAGATGCATTAAATTAAATAAGTCATTTTTAAATTAATTTAAAGCTTAAGATATTACCCTCCATCGTATCAATAAAATAATCTTTTTTTTAAAATAAAGATGATAAAATAATTTGATGAAATACAAAATACTTTTATTGGGAATATTCATCCCTCTGGAAATTATATATTCAAAAATTGACATAAAGCCAAAAATTATGATCAGTAATAAGATAACATTAATCACAGTAAAGAATGCAAATATTAAAACTATTTTTAATGAATGGTATAGAGTATATTGCTTGAAATTTATAAATAAAAGAGTTGATTACTATTCAAAAAAGATAAAGAAAAAACCCATAGAAATTCGTGTAAAAAATCAAAGAACTATCTGGGGAAGTTGCAGTTCAAATGATAGATTGAATTTTACATGGAAAGTGATTTTATTACCTATAGAACTTATAAACTATATTGTTGTTCATGAAATGTGCCATTTGATTTTTCTAAATCATTCAAAAAACTTTTGGGATTGTCTGGAAAATATATTACCCGATTACAAAACTAGGGTAAATGGAATAAAAAAATGGGAAGAAAAAATTTGGAAATTAGGAGATTTTATTAAATATGAAGAGAGATGATGAAAGAGATACAATGTTTGCAAGAATGTCGTATGTTGAAAATTCTGAAGAATATAATGACTATTATCGAAACAATCCAGAAAAAAAAGAATTTGATGATTACTTGCGAACGTTACCTGATTTATCAGGAAAGGGAACACTTATGTACAATCCATTCGATTATGCTGCAACAAGGGGAAATTTTAATTTCCTTTCTGAAATAAATAACCTTTCTGAAAAAACAGAAACAAAAAATAAAAAAATTATATTTGATAAGTTCGTCATCACAGAGAAATTAAAAAAATTAACATTACATTATGGGGCAGAAGTAGTAGGAATTACTAAATTAAATGAAGGAGATTATTACTCCTTCAGAGGAAGAAAAAAGGAATTTTACGGACACAAGATTGATAAATTTCACGAATTTGCCATTGTATTTGGAGTAAAGATGAATAAGTCATATATTGGGAAAGCCCCAAAATCTCCTGAAACACTTGAAGTTTCAAATGTATATATAAAATCAGCGATAATAGGCTTTCAATTATCTTACCTCTTAAGGGAATTGGGATATGAAGCTAGAAATCATATGGATGGAAGTTATCTGATGAATCTTCCTAAAATCGGAGAAAAAGCTGGTTTAGGAAAGATAGGAAGATCCAGATTATTAGTTAATCCTGATTTTGGACCTATTTTTAGATTAGGAGCTGTATCAACCGATTTAGATCTTATTGAAGATAAGCCTTTAGATTTTGATATTCTAAGATTCTGTAATAAATGTAAATTATGCTCTTCTTTATGTCCAGCAGGTGCTATTGATAAGAAAATTATTGATGATATAAACAAAAGTGAATTTTTATCCGAAAAATGTTATGAAAAATGGAGATTTTTTGGAACTGATTGTGGTACATGTATATGGGTATGTCCATTCACTCATAGTAAGATTGGATTAGTCAATTCAAATGATTCGGACGAGAAGATTAATGAAATTATTAATGAACATATTAAAAAATATGGGAAAAAACCAAAAATTTGAATTTTATCAAATAGTATTTTTTTATTTACTTACTCTTTACTGTATATTAATTGGGAATGAGAAGTTTTAATATATTCTCTTTTTGGGAAAGGAGGTAATAATGAAAAAATTAAATGTAGCATTGATTGCGCACGACAAAAAGAAAATTGACTTAATTATGTTTATAAGAGAACATAAAAAAATATTTCAGGAATGTTCTTTATTTGCAACTAATTCAAC
>CAZGZM010000147.1:0-6303 GCA_964529955.1 uncultured Thermotogaceae bacterium | reverse complement strand
GATTTGAAAAATATATATCAATGGAAGTTTAATGAAGATCCATCTATTTTTGAAAGAGAATTATTAATTGGTAAAAGCGAAACAAGTGAAAAACGCATTGATGAAATATCTACTCTGTTATCTGAACAGCTTGGATACCAAATGAAAATGAATATCCAAAACTCTCTTTCAAATTCTTCTAATATTAAAAAGAATGACTGGGATAAATACATAGATTTTTATGTAATTGGTCAATCAGAGCTATCAACAAAAATTTATTATGAAGCTCTGAACAAATGTCTACTTGAAGACTATAAAGTATCAATAATGCCGATGATAAGTGTTGGAAAAGGAAATATATCATATTCAAGTTATGGACTTTTATTAAGAGGCGGTGAGATTTATGAAAAAAATAAATTTTCTCTTGAATAAAAAAAGAAAAATTAAGATCGGGTCTCTTATACTATTTTTAGCTATTATGTTTGCTATTGTTTTTCTGGGAAAAACAATTTTTAATAATTTTTTTGATCAAACATTAAAAACTGAAATCGATGAAAAAAACATTGTTTTATTAGCCCAAAATATAAGTATTACTGGGGATTTAAAAAAAGATATTGATACTGTAGAAGATGAAATATTCACATTAAAAAATATGCAGAAAAGTTTGATTATGAGGCTATCTAGTATTGAAAAATCTCTAGAAGAGAGAAGTTTTGGAAGTGATATGATTGCAATATTTGATGAGATTTTGGAAACTGAATTTATATTAGATACTATTATCTCTCAAATTACAATAAATTCTTCCGATGGAGAAATTATTTTTTACATTTTAAGGGATAAGGAAGTAATAGATGAATTACAAGTTCCAGAGAAATTTGAAGATCATGAAATAATACTCGACAAAGTTGGAAGTATTGAATACACTAAGGATATGCAACTTGATTTGTATGATCTATATGTAGGTGATAAAAGTGAGTAATAATTTAGATAAAAGAGATTCAGATAATACTATTTCAGATAGTTTAGTAATTGAGGAAACATCTTCAAATTTTATTCATTTAGATGGAGAATATAGAAAAGAGCTATCTGGAAAGCTAAATTTTCTGAATAAGAAAGGAGTTCCAATAAAGTATGCAATTATAATATTTATAGTGTTTTCTGCTTTTTTAGTTGGATATTTTTTTGGGTTTTACTTATATCAAAATTTTCAGTATACTTCAGAATTAATTGGTAAATTATCTGAATTAGAACAGGAATTTTATAATTATGAAAAATTAAAAAACCAAATGGATGAACTTGTAATTACACTGGATCAAAAAAGTGATTTAATTGCTATTACAGGGTTGTTTAATATCAATAATGTTCCAGGAAATTATAGTGTAGATTATAAAGGTAGTTCTGAAAGTGTAACTGAAATCATTAAAAAAGTTCTTTCTGAACCGAAAATTAATGTAACTAATTTGAAAGCTAAATCTGGATTTGGTTTTCCTATTCTCCCAGAAAATCTAGAAACTGAAGGGGTTAATGTAGAATTAGAGGGAAGTGTTGAAATATTAAATTTTAATTGATATGGGGATGTTTAAATGAAAAAAGTTATTTATTTGACATTATTAATAAGTGTTGCTGCTATAGTAGTTTTGGCAATATATTTTTTGAATGCAAGTAATTTCATTTTTTACCCAATTCAAGAGATCAACGTTATTTCTAGAAGAATAGATTTTAATAATATTGTCCAAAATGTTGAACTGGAGAATTATTTTGAACCGTTGTATTCAAATACAGATAATTTAGTTAGCTCTCTTATTAATATTGGAGGCCAAGAGAGTAGAATAGATTATTTAGGATTTTTTAAGGTTAATAATATTGATTATGCATATATAGAAAGTGAAAATCAAAAAAAGCAAGTTAAATCAGGAGATCAAATAAGTTTGAGAAATAATGATGGAACTATAACCAATTATTTGATTTTTGGAATCACAGAGCAAATCATTCTTTTGAATGACTTAAACAGTGATAAATTTTTGATAGTTAAGAAAAAAATAAAATAAATGGAGTGATTATCTATGAAAAAAATGGTTTTAATTACTATTTTGATTTTTTTGTCTGTCATGGTTTTTTCAGCAAACTCTTTGAAATCTCTTTATCCTGTTATAAATGAGGATAATGTAGAAATAATTATAGTTGCTGAATCGAAAGTATCTGAAGAATCAGTAATCTTTCAGTCTAATCCTTCTAAAACGGTTTATTCATTATCTTTAGAAAATTTTAGTGGAAATGATATGAATTTACCTCTCAGAGGAGGAGATATTGAAGGTCTATGGACAAGACAATATGAGGATAAGTATTCCATAGACGTTGCTTTATTATTACCTCCAGTTATTGATCCAGAAATTACAATTGAAGGTAATATAATAAAAATCAAATTCTTTGATATTGGTATAGGAATAGACATTGATAGGTTTTCTACTTATGGGATGCAGTTAGAAGATATTATTAGTTATTTATTCAATGAAGTTTTGGATATGTCTTATGTTATTTCTAATACAGTAGCTGGTTTTCCTGTTTCTGTAGGATTTACTTCTGATAAAGTAGAAGATGTTCTAAGAAATGTTTTGATATCTCTGGGTGATTCAATTGGATATGCTTATTTAACAGATGGAACTTTTTATGTTGGTAGTCCTGAAGAAATAAGTGATTTAGTTAATTCTTTCTGGAAAACTTATACCGGGATAGATATAAACATTGAAGATGAAGAAAGTGTTGAAGAGCAGATAAAAAGAATTAGAGCAGAATTACCTATAAACAGTTATATTGAATATCTGCCTAATGATTCTTCAATATTAGCCTTTGGAGATTTAAGAACTCACTTGGTTATTTCATCTATTTTATCAATTTCGACTAAAGAGGAAACCTTTATTGTACCAAAAGTATCATCTTCAGAAACCGTTTATCTTAATTCTGATTTGTATGATAAATTTGTTTCAATAGCTAAGAATATTAACTCGCTCTTTTATAACAATGAAGTAGAAATTGTTGAACTTCCTGATTTTAATCAAATAATTTTAAATGGAGAAAATAATCAAGTTGATAAAGTATTATTTTATCTTTCTTTATTTGAAGAAATGATGTTGGAAGGGAAAGCAAATGATCAAAAGAAAATGATTACCATTGAACTTCCAGAAAATTATAAAATAGTTGAAGATGTAATCAATAATAGTCAAGATGGATTGGATACTAATGAAAAGACATTTATTATAGGCAAAGAAGAACTTACATATGTTGATCTAATTATAAAAATGGTTGAATTATTTTTAAATGATGAGGAAATAATAGTTGATAAATCCTTTGAAGGAATCAGAAGTATAACTTTTGGAATTCCATCTTTTGCAGAAACTGTTTTCAAAGATATTGTTGAAGATTTAAGACAGAAATCAATGAATATAGATTATAGTTTTGTTACTTCAGTTGAACCCTTTGACGAAGGTATTTTTCAAAGCGTCAGACAGATAACGGGAGTAATTATAGAACCTCTTGGTGAAAACTCTTTTATTTTAAAAGGAGATAAAACTACTATTGAAACAGCTAGGAATATGATAGAACAATTTGCAAATACTCCTTTAAAATTGTTTAAATATACTTATTATGAATTGCCAAGTGCTGATACATTTGAAACTGCAAAAAAAATACTCGAAAATTACTTTGTATTTAAAGGATTAGGAGAAAATGATTATACACTTGATTTGACAGGAGACAGTCTTTTATATGTAGTTGCTCCTGAAAAGTATCTTGATGAGGCAATATCTCAACTTGATTATTATAAACCTTACATTACTTCAGAAGTTTACGAAAGTATAGTTCCTACTTATAAAGAAATATTTGTTGAATTTACAAATGATGAAATAAAGAATTTAATAACACAATTAAATTTCTCAGTAGAAGTTCTAGATATGGGCGACAGAAGAATAATAATTGGATCTGAAAAAGAAGTTACAGAATTAGAAAAAATATTGAATGAATTATCCAGAATAAATGAGTCAAATATTCCATCAGAAAATTCTTCGGAAACTGCTACACCTATTTCCACTTCAACAACAGATACACCTATTCTGTCAACAAAATCTTTTGTTGTTATAGAAAATTTAGTGGATGTTAGTTCTCTTTTACCTTTGTTTGAATCTATGAAGGTAGAAGTTGAATTTATCCCTTTAGATAGTAAAACAGTTGTTTATGGAACTGAATATGATGTAAATAAGGCTAATTCTATATATCAGCAGGTAAGCGATTTGTTTTTAGAAAAGGGGAAATCCTTTTCTTTGATTGATTCTATTCATGGCATTGACATAGAAAGTGTTAATTCTTTGTTCGGTGAAATGGAAATTACCGCATTGTTATCTGAAATAGAAGGACAACTTATAATCACAGGATTGGAAGAGGAAGTAAATAAAGCAGAAACTTTTATAAATGAAATAAAAGAAAACTTAATTATTAGCGATATTAATAATTATTATGAAATTACTAAGTTGCCTTCCAGCACAGATGTAGAAAAATTAAATCAGGCTTTTTCAAATTTAAAATTAGATGTTGAAGTTATCAAACTAGATGGAGTAAAAATAACATCTGATTCAGGAACGGATACTTCAATTACTGTTGAATCGCCTAACTATGTAAATGTAATTGTCAGTGGAAATAAAAACGATGTATTGGAAGCAAAAGAAAAAATTCTTGACAATTTACTTCCATCAACTGGAGAAGAAGCAACAGAAGAACAAAAGACATACAAAATAGTAGAAGAGAGGACATCGATAACGATATTAGAGATGAAGGATCTCTTTGAAAGACTGGGAATAGGAGTCGAAGGGATAGAGATAGGCGGAAAGAAAGTATTAATAGGAACAGAGGAAGAGATAGGAAAGGGAGAAGAAGTACTAGTTGGATTCAAAGTAGAAGGAGAAGACGAAGAAGAAAAGAGCTACGAAGTAATAGCAGGAGGAATAGTAAACGGAGAAGACGTATCGAAGGTAAAAGAAGTAGCAGAAATGACAGGAGTAGAAATAGAAATAATAAGCATAAATGGAAAAATAGTATTAATAGGAACACTAAATGACATAAGTGCAACGAAGGGAATAATAACAGAGATAAACAAAGAAGCAGAAAAAGCAGAAGAAGAATACGAAATACTTGAAAACATAGGACTAAGTGGAGCAGAAGCAGGAGCGCTAATAGAACAGACAGGATTAGAAGTAAAAGTAGAAGAAGTAGGAGGAAGAATAGTCCTAGTAGGAACATTAGGAGAAATAGAAAAGGGAAAAGAAATCCTAATGAAATTTGAAGTAGAAGAAGAGGAAGAAGAAAGCGAAAAGACATATAAGACAGTAAAGACACCAGCAGGATTTGTAAAAGAAGAAATAGAAGAGATACTAAGCAGTTTAGGAATAGGAGCAGAAATAGTAGAGACAGCAGAAATAATGGTAATAACAGGAACTTCGGAAGAAGTAGAAGGAGCAGCAAACATAATAGAAGAAGTAGACAGACTGAGTGTAAAAGAAGAAGGAAAAGAGCTTAAATATGAAGTAGTAGAAGGAGAAGGAGTAGAACTTGCAAAAGTAACGGAAGCGCTGGGCAAGTTAGGAATACCGGCAGAGATAGTAGAAAGCGGAACAAAGATAATGATAATAGGAACAGAAGACGAAATAGAAGATACAAAGAAACTAGTAGAAACCTTCAGACCGGAAACAGAAGGTGAAGAAAAAATCTATGCAATAGTAGAAGTAAAAGCAGGAACAGACATAGGAAAAATGGGAGAAATACTAAACAGACTAGGAATCGAAGCAGAAATCGAAGAACTGGAAGGACAAATAGTACTAACAGGATACAAAGAAGAAGTAGAAAAAGCGAAAGAAGTAATAGAAAACTTGAATAGAGGACAGGACTTTACAGTAACGACAGAAACAATATACGAAATAATGGAAAAACCAGAAGGACTAGAAATAGGGGTAATACAGGAAGCGGTAAAGAGCATAGGGACAGGAGCCACAGTAAATGAAGGTGGTGGAAAACTAATAATAATAGGGACAGAAGAAGGAATAGAAAAAACTAAGGAACTAATAGACAAACTAAAACCAGTAGTAGGGGAAGAACAAAAGACATACAAAATAGTAGAAGAGAGGACATCGATAACGATATTAGAGATGAAGGATCTCTTTGAAAGACTGGGAATAGGAGTCGAAGGGATAGAGATAGGCGGAAAGAAAGTATTAATAGGAACAGAGGAAGAGATAGGAAAGGGAGAAGAAGTACTAGTTGGATTCAAAGTAGAAGGAGAAG
>CAZGZM010000146.1:0-6317 GCA_964529955.1 uncultured Thermotogaceae bacterium | reverse complement strand
AATGTTTGAATCTTTAAAACGGATTTCTCCGGAAGTCGGTTCAATCAATTTCAGAATGGTTCTCCCCAAAGTGGACTTTCCACATCCAGACTCGCCGACGAGTCCTAAACATTCACCTTCATTTACTTGCAGATCAATACCATCGACTGCTTTTACATATTGTTTATTTCCAAGCAATCCTTCTCTTCCAGCATAAAAATATTGTTTTAAATTTTTCGTTTCAAGAATACTCATAAATTCCCCTTACTTATATAACCAACAGGCAACACTATTTCCATCCGGTCTCATTTTTAAAAGCGGTTCTTTTTCAGTACATATATCCATAATCTTTGGACATCTATTACTGAATGGACATCCTGGAGGAACGTTGTATAATTCAGGAACAGTTCCTTTCAACGTATTCAATCTTGCTCCCCTTTTATGTTCTAAATCTATATCCGGAATAGAATTAATCAATCCCTCTGAATAGGGATGCTTTGGTTTATCTAATAGTGTATTGACTTCCGATACTTCAACAATTTTTCCAGCATACATTACATTTATTCTATCTGCAATTTCAGATATTACTCCCAAATCATGAGTTATCATTAAAACCGACATATCTGACTTATCTCTCAGTTCCTGGATCAAGTCAAGAATTTGAGCCTGTATAGTAACATCTAATGCCGTGGTCGGTTCATCGGCTATTAACAATCCAGGATTGAATGCAAGTGCCATTGCAATCATAACTCTCTGTCTCAATCCTCCAGACAACTGGTGTGGATAAACGTTATACCTTTTCTCTGAATCTGGAATGCCCACTTTTTTAAACAAAGAAATAATTTGATCTTTGTAATCACCTTTTTTTCCATAATGTGAAACAAATACTTCTTCTAATTGCTTTCCAATTTTCATTACTGGATTCAATGATGTCATGGGTTCCTGAAAAATCATTGAAATTTCTTTACCTCTAATCCCTCTTATCTTTTCCCTTGATGAAGGAAATATTTTTTCATTCTTATAAAAAATCTCTCCATTGGGCAATATTGCTGGAGGAGTTTTTAATAGTCCCAGAATCGATCTTGCGGTGATACTCTTGCCACAACCTGATTCTCCAACAAGACCAAGTATTTCCCCTTTATTTATGTATAAATCCAGATTTCTTACTGCTTTAGCTAATCCAAAAAAAGTTTTAAAGTGAATTGATAAATTCTTGATTTCTAATAATTTAGTATTCATAAAAACTCCGTATGTAATTTAATTTACAAAATTATAGCATAAAGAAATAATACTTTCATAATAATAAATGTAAAAATAAGTTAAATCTTTTTTTGTTTTTATCATATTAGATATTTACATATATATTATGGCATAAACTTGCATTTTATAAAGTAGAGTGAATTATATTGGAGGAATGATAATGGTTATAAGTAGAAAAGGATTTTCATTAGTAGAATTATTGATTGTTTTAGTTGTAATAGCATCTCTGATAGCAATTGTTACACCTATTGCTCTAAATTCAATAAGAAAGGCAAAATCAACCTCTGTAGCCAATGATCTAAAGACGCTTTCTAAAGGCTTCATGAATTATGTTTATACTGTTGATGACTATCCGGATGATTTGAATAAATTTGCAAGGAATGTCGATTCAGATGAATATGGAATCACTTATGATGATAATGGAAACTATGTCGTTTATACAAATAAGGAAGTTAATTTCAATGAAATTGCTAGTCTAATAGATGTAACAAATTCTAACAGTTTATCAAGTGAAGCTGGAACAGTTGGACTATCAGAAATACCTGAAACAGGAATATTTTACTATGCTTCTCTTGGATTAAATCCAAGTGATAACGGAAGTATAGACTCAAACGTGGAAACTATTCCAACAAGTTTAAATTCTTTTATAAATAACAATATTTTACCTACAACAAATTTTTCTAACGGGTACTCCTCTGATGGAAATTATCATAATTCAGGATACTGGGATTCGGAATTTGAAATGGCTTTGCAAGGTGATGCTGATGATGGTCAAAATGTAGCTGAATTAACAAATCCAAACAACACATCGGGAAATAATGGAACAATTTTATATGCTGATGATAATTTAAAGTATGTTAAATCATATGCAAATACTTCTTATGCTCCATATGCTATTACCTTAACGAAAGTAGTTCCTCAAGATGGAGAAACTTTAGAAGAAGCTTTTAATAGAATTCTAAACAACTCAACATATAAAAGCGCGTTAAATGGCACAATAATCCTAAACTGCAGCGATCCAGAAAATGGCCCGATAGAATCATACAAGGGGCAATATAATTCAGACAATGAGTATTTAAATCTTATTAAATTGAGTAGTAATTACTCTTTACCTTTATAAGGAGATTGAAGTGAAATACTTTTTTAAGAAATACTTTATGTTTATTCTTTCAGGAGTAGTAGTAATAGGATTATTAATTGCAATTTATTTCATTCCAAAAATTTTTATTACTTCTGAAAAACAAACACCTGAAATTGTAGCTAATAATATTAAAAGTTTAAGTGATGGTTTTGAGCTTTATTACAAATCATTTGATAAATTCCCTACGAGCATTCTTCAAATTGATAACTCTGTAGATCCAGAAAAGTATGGGATATATTACAGAGAAAGTGATGGGATTATTCAATATATTGTAGTTACAGACGAACAAATAGATTACGACCAGTTAAAGACTCAAATCCCTGAAATATATTCAAATAACATTTTTGATAAAGGATTTGAAGAAATGTATTCGTATTTAAAGCGAGCAAAAACATTCAACGTAATGGGTCCTCCATTCAAACAAAGTCCATATTATCTTTCCAAAAAAACATTTGAAAGAGTGGGATACGAACTTTATCCAAACATATATATTATTGTTGACAAAACAGCAGAAAATATCTACGACGGAACGAATCTCGACATAAACATATTCTTTTATCCAAATAGTTTTTACTCTTTATAAATTTTACTCATTTAACAATGCTTTTAATTTCTTAATTCTGAAATCAATTTCATTTATTAATTCATCAGGTCCTAGAATTTTAATTGACTTTTGTCTTAAGGTCCAGCTAATAAGTGTTTCAGTATCTAAATAATGGATTTTTTTATCTATTCCTTTTATTTTTAGATCTGCTTCATGTAAAGAATCAATACTTTTTATTTCCCTGTGTAATATAAGGGGTTCATAAATAAATTCTCTTTGAGAATAGCCAATTTCCTTAATTTTTCTAATGGAAATCGACTTAAAACAATCTTCAGCTGAAGAAAAACCAAAAAGGGAAAGATTTGAAAGATTTAAAAAGATCGAATGGAAGTAATCTATTCTATCGTCAATTTTTACTTTGATGACACGTTCTTCTTTGATAGATGTTTTGATAATATCAATTACCTCTCCAATATCGTTTTCCCAGTTGAATATATTTGAGGTTAGAAGTTGATTGAAATCAAATTTTTCACTGTAATAGTATCCTCCAAATTTCCGCGAGTAATTTATTGGAGCATGAAATACCCTTCTCAAATAAGATATATCTTTTTTCGCTTGACTCAACGAAATTTTAAATTTATCTTCTAAATTTTTTAGTGAAGGATATCTGTTATTTTTTAACTGAAAATGTAACCATAAAAATCTCGATTCATGAGCCATATAAGTATCATAGCATTTTTAAAGATATTTATAAAGTATTAGAATAATCAAAGGGTAATAACTGCGTGATATAATTATTTTTACTTATTATATATGAGGTGAAAGAATGTATTATGAACTTTTATTGCGCTCCTTTTTTGATGGTAACGGTGATGGAATAGGAGATTTAAAAGGAGCGACTGAGAAATTAAAATATATTAAAGAAACCGGGTTCGATGGCATTTGGTTAATGCCAATTATGAGTTCTACCTCTTATCATGGGTATTCTGTGACAGATTTTTATAAAATTAATCCTCTATACGGTACAGTTAAAGAGTTGCAAGAATTTTTAAATAAAGCACATGAATTAGAAATGAAAGTTATTCTAGATGTACCACTAAATCATGTTTCGGTAACAAGTCGCTGGTTTCTGAAGGCACTGGATGGAGAAAAACCATATGAAGATTGGTTCCTCTGGTTGGAAAATGAAGAATGGTTTAAAGCAAAAAGACCATGGGATGATCAACCAGTCTGGTCTGAAAAAAAAGGCAAAATATTCTATTGCTTATTTGGATCATCATGTCCAGATCTTAATTACGATTCAGAAACTCTGAATGAAGAAGCAAAAAGAATACTCAAATATTGGCTTGAATTAGGTTTAGATGGTTTTAGATTTGACGCAGCAAAACATATTCATGATTTTTCCATTGAAAAGGGGATATGTGAGTATCAGCATGAAAAAAACATTCAATTTTGGAAGAATATGTGTGAAAGCTGTAAAGAATACAAGGAAGATACAATTTTTGTAAGCGAGGTATGGGACGACCCGGATATTGTTAATAAGTATTCTGAAATCTTTGGAATAGGTTTTAATTTCCCTCTTTCTTATGTAATTAAAGAGTCAGTTTTGAAAGAATCTCCTGAACATTTCTCGCAAAATATGAAACACGTTGCATTTAATGCATTTGATAAAGAAAGAAAATATGAATCAGGAATTTTTGTAACAAATCATGATATGACAAGGCTCGTTTCAGAATTAAAAACAAAGGAAAAAGCTTTGCTTGCAATAAGTATATTACTTTCTCTTCCAGGAATACCATTTATATATTATGGTGAAGAAATGGGAATGAAAGGAATTTATAATGAACTTGCTAACGAACAACAGTTAGAACCATTTATGTGGTATGAAATTGGTTATGGAATAGGTCAAACAGAGTGGAAAGCATACTCAGCAAATCCTCCCTTCAGTTATGAATCCTTTGAAATTCAATCTATCAATACTGATTCATACTACAATCAATTTAAAAAAATTCTTTATTTCAGAAATAAATTTGAGTATTTAATAAGAAATTCCTATATTGAAAAAATAAAAATAGAAAATAATTTGTTATTTATCTATTCCTGTTTCAACGATGAGAAATTCGCAACAGTTCACAATTTAAACAAATATAAAAAGCATTATAGATTTTCTTCGGATAACATCGTAAAAATAAATGGATTAGCTAATATTAAGGGAAATGAAGTCTTCATATATCCAAATAGTAGTATATTAGTTAGAGAACTATGAAATATTCCGAAAGATTAAACTATGCAAAAAAAGAGGCAAAAATAAGTATTTCTGCTAATTCTTTTCTTGCTTTAATGAAGGTTTTGACTGGATTATTAACTGGAAGTATGGCCGTTCTTGCTGATGGAATAGATTCTACAATAGATATATTTACATCGATAATAACTTATGTTTCATCAATAATATCAAATAAACCTCCGGATAAAGAGCATCCCTTTGGACACGAAAAGGCTGAAACTATAGCGTCCAAAACTCTTTCACTAATTATTTTCTTTGCTGGAGCCCAGTTGATACTCTCATCAGTTAATAAGTTATTTAGCGGCGATATTAATTTAAACATAATGTATATAGCCCTTATCGTTTCAGCAATTTCTTCATTTATTAAATATTTACTATTCAGATATAAATTAAAAATTGGAAAAAAGATTCAAAATAAAGCCATTATTGCAGATGCCCTCAATATGAAAAGTGATGTTTTAATCTCTTTGTCAGTATTAGTAAGTGTGCTACTTGTAGAATTCACCGGATTAAATTGGATAGACCCGGTTGCTGGGATTTTAGTAGGAGCAATTGTTATTAAAACTGCTATTGAATTATTCTGGGAAAATGCTCAGGAACTTATGGAAGGTACCATAAAGGGAGATAAAATATATAATGATGTTTACATAGTTTTAGAAAAAATAAATGAGATTCATAACCCACACAGAATGAGAATAAGAAAATTTGGCTTTAAATATATAATTGATTTGGATATTGAATTAGATCCTGAAATGACAGTTAAAGAAGCTCATAACATAACTCAAAACGCAGAAAAAATTATTAAAAGTAAAATTTCAAATGTATATGAAGTTTCGATTCATATCGAACCTCTGGGAAATATCGAGGAAGAAAATTTTGGAGTAGATAACAAATAATTTTATTAATGATTTTATGGATGATATAATAAATACACTTTATTAAGGGAGGTAAAAAAATGAGTTTGAAGGGTACAAAAACAATTGAAAATCTTATGAAAGCATTTGCCGGAGAATCACAAGCAAGAAACAGATACGATTTTTTTGCTAAAGTAGCTAAAAAAGAAGGGTTTGTTCAAATCTCCAATTTTTTTACTGAAACTGCTTTAAATG